>JBFWWA010000353.1:0-5717 GCA_050246455.1 Planctomycetaceae bacterium | reverse complement strand
AACGGCGTATCTCGAAATCTTTCCTCAAACTCATTCTCAGTCAATTGCAGGATTGCCAGCGCGTCAGCCGGCCGGAGCGCAGCACGCGGCTCAAACGATCGCTCGGTAGTGCGGGGCGACTTGCGATTCCACGGGCAGACATCCTGGCAGAGGTCGCAGCCGAACAGCCACTCTCCCATCCCCTCGCGCAACTCGTGCGGAATCGGTCCCTTGAGTTCAATATTGAGATAGGCGATGCACTTTCGCGCATCGAGCACATACGGCTCGGGGAACGCAGCGGTCGGGCAGACATCAAGGCAGCGCGTGCAGGTGCCGCAGTGCGACGTCGTATGCGGCTCGTCGAAATCAAGCTCAACATCGGTCAGCAATGCCGAAAGAAACAGCCAACTCCCCGCGCGCTTGTTGATGAGAAGTGTGTTCTTGCCGAACCAGCCAAGCCCCGCGAGCTTCGCGAAATCGCGTTCGAGCAGCGGCGCGGTATCGACGACCCCGCGCGTGCGGCAGCCGGGCCGCTGTTGATGAATAAAGTCCGCCAGTTGCCGGAGCCGTTCGCGCAAGAGATCGTGATAATCGCGCTCACCCCAGGCGTATCTCGAAACACGAGTTGATCCCGGCCGAGTCGGCGGCGGATCCTCGGTGCGATAATTCATCGCCAGCATGACGATGCTCTGCACGCGCTCGAGCACAGACTGCGGGTGCGAGTAAGCATCCTCACGGCGCGGCATCCACGCCATCTCGCCGGCGTAGCCGCGCTTCAGCCAGCTTTGGAAGTCGGGAAAGCCGGGCGGCGAGACAGCAGGTGCGATGCCGACGAGGTCGAACCCGATCCGACGCGCTTCCGCTTTGATCGCAGCAGACAGTGACGCCGCGCGGGTCGATTCGCCGGGATCAGTCGCATCGGAAATCATCGTTCAATCCGCATTCGCCTGGTCTGACGTTTGCCCCGACGGTCTGACCGAGCGCGTCGCATCGAAGCCGCTGAAGAATAGAAAAGCGCCGGCAACGCCCCAGAGCAATGCATTGATGGCGATGATGATATTGACCCGAGCCGTCTCTCCAAAACTTGTCAGCATCCACTCATTCAAAAAGTTGGGAAGATAGGCGGCGGGGAATCCGAGAACTTGAAGCATCCGGATGTGCCCCGTCGAGATCGACTTTCCGGCGTGCGATAGCGCCCTGGCATCGGCAAACAGTGCCGCGAACGAAATCGCGTGAACGAAGGCAATCGCCGGAATGCCGATGAGATACTTGAGCATTACCGTCGTCCCGCGAGGGAATCGATCGAACTCACCGAAGCGTCGGGTTCACGCCACCGGCTCCTGCATCCGCGCCCACTGGCGACGGCCGATCTCCATCACCATCGAGTCGGGCCACTTATGCAGCGGCGTGTATCGCGGATGGCGTGATTCCTTGTACGGATTGTTTCCCTTCGTGTTGTAGCAGCAGATGTAAGCCCAGCGCGGGTTCTCGCTCTTGTTCTGATCGCTGCGATGCAGCAGGTTGCAGTGGAAGAAGATTGCGTCCCCCGGCTCGAGCTCGCAGTACACCAGGTCAAGACGTTCGAGCGCTGCTGCCACGCGTTCGGGATCCGCTCCCGTCTGTTCGCCGACCTTGCCGTGGGTCACGCGCCCCATGTGATGCGAACCGGCCAGGACCTGCAGGCAGCCGTTTTCCTTCGTCGCTCGGTCGACGGCAATCATGCAGCTCGCAAGGTGCGGAAAGAGGCAGCCGTTGTCGTACCAGTAGCCGTAATCCTGATGCCACGCCCACGCCCCGCCGACGCGCGGCTCTTTGAGGATCATCTTGTGGTGATAGTGATAGACTTCGTCGAGCAGCAATGATTCCATCGTCCCGACAATCCGTTCCGTCCGGACGATCGCACTGTAGATGTCGCTCTCGCCAAGCTCGTTCTCGACGCGGATGCGCACCGCCCCCCCTTCGCCGTCGGCTCGCGAATCGGCCGACTGCACCATCGCGTGATCGGCCCGGGCGATGTTCCCGAGCAGTTCCGTTTCTTCCGCGTCGAGCAAACCCTTGGCGATGAAATAGCCGTCGTCGTCAAACGCGGCAATCTGCTCGTCGGTCACCTGGAATCGCGACATGACTGGTTCCTGGAGCTTCGTTCTGGCGGGCCGGGATTCGGAAAATCGAGCGGAGGCGCCCAGCCACTCGACTGTAGCAGGTTTCCGCGTATAAATGGAGGAGTGGCGCATGCGTTGTGGTCTCCCGACCGTGCCACCTTTCGACGACCGCAGGTCTCAAAGGAGTTCGATGGAGACCTACGGTCGCGGGGGTGTCACCGCGACACAATGAGGTCTTACAGAAAGAGTTGCGTGTTGAAGATTCAGCAGGGAAATCGGTTTGCGTTCAAGGAATGGGCGGCCGTCTGCGGGGCGCTCGCAACGGGAAAGCAGAGCCTCATTATCCGGAAAGGGGGGATTCACGAGGGACGCGACGGCTTCCGCGTCGAACATCCGGAGTTCTGGCTCTTTCCGACGCAGTTCCATCAGGATCCGGAACAGCTTGTCGACGATGCGCGACCGCAGCTCGAGACCGCCCGACGCGACAGGCCGGACCAGGGAACGCTCCGAATCTCTCTTTACGCTACAGTCGAAGAGGCGGTTCACGTCACCGATGAGTCGCTGCTGCCGCAGCTCGCCGGGTTGCACATACTTTCTCCGCACGTCATCGGCGAGCGGTTCCATTATCGAACGCCGGGGCTGTTCGTGCTGCCGGTACGAATCTACCAATTGCCAAAGCCGATCGTCCTGCCCGACACGCCGCACTTCGCCGGCTGCCGCAGCTGGGTCGACTTTCCGCAGGAGCTTTCGACCGACGGACTGGACCCGGTCCTCTCCGATGACGATCATCGGCAACGGATGGCGCAGATTCGCCAGGCGCTGGCGATTTCGCGCATCGTGTAACGCGGCCAACGAAGCAGCGCGAATCATGGCGAAGCAAATCTGGGTCGATGCCGATGCCTGCCCGTCGGAAATCAAGGACGTCCTGTTTCGGGCGGCGCTCCGAACCGGAATGAAAGTCACACTGGTCGCGAACTCGTCGATGCGCATACCGCGATCGGAACTCATCGACATACTGCTCGTTCCGACCGGAATGAATATCGCCGATCAGAAGATCGTGGAGCTGTGCGAGCCGGGCGATCTCGTCGTCACCGCCGACATTCCGCTCGCGGCCGACGTCGTCGCCAAAGGGGCACAAGCCCTCAACCCGCGCGGCGAGCTTTACACCGCCGCCAACATCGGCGAACGGCTCGCGGTGCGGAACCTGATGGATGACCTCCGCGGCGGCGGGCAGATTACCGGCGGCCCCGCGAACTTCAGCGCGAAGGACCGCCAGGGATTCGCCAATCAACTCGACCGCTGGCTGACGGCTGCGAAACGTTCCTCTTCGTGATCACGCCTTGCGGATCTTTTCGCGGCCGGAAGTAACCTTCTTCGTCGCATTGCGCGTGTCGAGAATCATGCGTGAGTGCTTGACGATGAAGTTGTAATCGAACGCCGTATGATCGGTGGCGATGACGACGCAGTCTTGAGCAGCAAGGAACTCGGGCGTCAGCGGCGTGCTGTCGAGATCCGGAACCTCGTGGTGACGCATCTGGGGCAGCGACGGAATGTGCGGGTCGCTGTAAGTCACGTCCGCACCGCGAGCGAGCAGCATTTCCAGCAGTACGAACGACGGACTCTCGCGCGGATCATCGACATCCTTCTTGTACGCCATGCCGAGAATACAGATGCGGCTTCCGCGGATCGGCTTGCCGTCGTCATTGAGGAACTCGGCAAGCCGCGAGATGACGTAATCCGGCATCTTCGCGTTCACCTCGCCGGCGAGTTCGATAAAGCGGGTCGTCAGCCCCTGCTTCCGCGCGAGCCAGGTGAGGTAGAACGGATCGATCGGGATGCAGTGCCCGCCGAGACCGGGACCGGGGTAGAACGCCTGGAAACCAAATGGCTTGGTCTTGGCCGCGTCAATCACTTCCCAGACGTCGATTCCCATCCGGTCGTAGAGCATCTTGAGCTCGTTGACGAGCGCGATGTTCACAGCGCGGTAAGTGTTCTCGAGAATCTTGCACGCCTCAGCCACTTCGAGGCTCGTCACCGGCACGACTTTGACAATCGCCTTGCTGTAGAGCGTCTCCGCGAGCTTGAGACTCGCCGGATCGTACCCGCCGACGACCTTCGGGATTCCGGCGGCGCTGTAGTCGGGGTTGCCGGGGTCTTCGCGCTCGGGGCTGTAGGCGACGAAAAAGTCTGTCCCGACCGAAAGACCGCTTTCGGCGAGAATCGGGAGCACCACGTCGCGCGTCGTCGTCGGGTAGGTCGTGCTTTCGAGAACGATGAGCTGGCCGGGACGGAGAGCCTTCGCGATGGCCCGCGCCGTGCTCTCGACGTATTCCAGATCGGGATCGCGGCTATCGGAGAGAGGAGTCGGCACGCAGATGAGGAGGGCGTCCGCTTCCTTGAGGCGCGACATATCGGCCGTCGGCTCGAAGCGCCCCCCCTCCAGCCAGTGCGCGACCTTTCGGGAATCGACATGCTGGATGTAGCTCTCGCCCGCCTTGAGAGACTCCACTTTGCGGCGATCGATATCGAAGCCCATCGTCCGGAAACCGGCGGTGTGGAAGGCGTTGATCAGCGGCAGCCCGACATAACCGAGGCCGATGACGCCGACCACCGCCGACTTGTTTTCAATCGCTTTCAGCAAGGCGTCGCTCATCGTGCCGCGTTCCTGAATTCATGGGGCGCGCAAGAGGGGAATTCGGCGCGGGATCATAGCAGTCAGCCGATAGCGACGCAACTTTTGGAAACGGCCGGCACGGTCGCTCAAACTGTGTGCCACTGGCTTTGCCGGTGTTCCGAAACCTTACTCCGCCGCCAGATATCGCGTCTTTTTCAGGATGTCGGTGTTCACGCTCTGGTAGCGGGTTACCAGGTTGCCGGGGCTGAACATTCCTGTGCGCATGCACTCCATGTCGTCGGTGCCGATCGCATTCGAGAAGATCGGCAGCATGTACTGCACGCCGAGTTTCGATGGCCGGAAGCGGCGGGCGTCGTAGAACGACGGATGGACGAGCCGCGGATGGATCACGCCGTAATGATCGCGGAGCTTGTTGGCAGGGAGCGAATCGAGAGTGAAGCCATCCTGCTGGCTCCATTGCAGCGTCGCCATGACGTTATTGCTCCCCGTCGCCAGCAGCTCGACCGCCTTGGCACCCAGCTCGCCGGCATAAAAGCGATCGAACCGGACCGGCCGGCCGCCGCGCTGTGTGTGTCCGATTTTTCGCGTGAAGATCGCCGACTCGGGAGACTCGTGCGGACGGCGTTTCTTGAAGTAATCGGACCCGATCGACTTCATCAGAATGCTTTGCAGCTGCTCCGCGGCGCCGCTGAAGATGATGTTCCCTGCCGGGTCGACACTCTTCGAAATGCTGCCGAGTTCATTTCCCGATTCGTCGACAATCCCTTCACCGACGACGATCACCGCATGCTTCTGCAGCTCGTAGAGCTCAATGACACGTTCGACGAGATGAGCCGTATCGAGCGCGACTTCGGGGATCAGAATGACGTCGGGCTGGCCGTAGGCCGAGCCGAGTGCAATGAAGCCCGACTGCCGTCCCATCACCTCAATGATGGCAATGCGCCGGTGCCCTTCGGCAGTAGTCCTAATGCGCTGTATCGACTGCACCGCCACAAACACGG
>JBFWWA010000352.1:0-5727 GCA_050246455.1 Planctomycetaceae bacterium | reverse complement strand
GCCCCGACGAGAACCCGCCGGGACAAACCTGCGAACCGATTTCTTCGTGGCAGAGTGTTCGAGATGTGAAGTCCGACCGCCAACCGAGAATGTCGAGTTGACGGACTAAGTGTCGATTCCAGTCCGATGCCCAAAAAAAAACGCCCACGTCGCGCAATGGTGCGCGAAGCGGGCGGTCATCGCCAAAACTCACCAACGGAACGAGCGCCGCCCCGAAGTGTGCCTCAAGGTATCGCGTGGGTGCGCATCTGTCAATTAAATTGCGGCAATCGCCGAACTCAATCAGTTGATGCATCGCGAGGAAAGAGAGATCAGGAAACCGTCGAACATCGTGCCGGGCTCACTGATTCAACTGTGCATGGACGATACGCAAGATGCGACCCCCCACAAGAACGTATTCTCTGATTCGCTCGGTCTGCCCACTCCGGTTGCTGAATCCCAGTTACTGCTTCTGATGACGCCGGCCTCCCACCTTGTGGCCGGTGACGAACAGGAAACTGTCAGCAATTGGAGGCACCCTCCGAGGTCCGTGACGAACTCGTCCCGCTCGGGCCAATTGGCACCGATCCGGGCGAAAACCAGCCCACACGCTCGAACATAGCTTGCCCAAACAGGCGGTTGGGTCCGTAAAATGGATTGATGGGACGCGAAGCCCGGATTTCACACTTCTGGCGTACTCTCAGGCGGTGTGGTACAGTCGGTTCGGGCCAGCTCAGACGCTCAATTGTTTGCCGTTTTCGACCATTCGCTGTTTCTGACCGCAACTGCTCCTGATGAGCGCCCCCATGTCCATGTCGACCGATTCCAACCGCAATAAAATCGCCGCCGACTGCTTCAAGAAGTGCAACGAGGCGATGCATAAGCAGAATTGGGACTATGCGATCGACATGGCCACCAAAGCCGTGCGGTTTGTGCCCGATAATCTTCTCTACCGGCAGACGCTTCGCGGCGTCGAAGAACGAAAATACAACAACAACAAGACCGGCGCTAAAATGGCCGGTCTCAAGCTCACCGGAATTCGGACACGCATCACCCGCGCCCGGATGAAGTCCGACTGGCAGTCGTTGGACGCGGCCGCGGAGGATGGGCTGGCCGTCAATCCCTGGGAAGCCCAGCTCAACGCCGACCTGGGTGAAGCCTGCCACAATCTTGGATACGCCGAGGTCGCCATCTTCTCCTACCAGCGGGCCGTCGCTGGCGACCCGAACAACAAGGGGTTCCTCGAAAAACTCGCCAACTTGCTGGAGCTTCGCGGAAGCTACAAGGATGCGATCGACTGCTGGCGACGGATCGGAAAGATTGACCCGCTCGATTCCCAGGCACGTTCGCGGGCGACCCAGCTGGAAGCCATGAACACCATGGAGCGCGGCGGGTACGAGGGAGCGCAGAGCACGCTCGACGTCAAAACCGGTTACGATTTCGATCGTGGTCCCAAGAAGACGACGAATCCGGACGACCTTTCCGGGCCGGGAATGTCGCCCGAAGCTGATCTGCAGCGGGCCATCCGAAAGAACCCGGCGGACAAGAACAACTACTTGAAACTGGCCGACCTCTACACCCGAGAACGGAAGCTGGCGGAAGCGGGTGAAGTCTATAAAAAGGCCCTCGAAGTCAGCGGCGGCGACCCAAACGTCCGCGAGTTGTTCGAAGACAACGAGCTCGAGCAGATGCGGCAGCAGGTGAAGTCGGCCATGGAGCACGCCCGGACCGACCCGGTGGCCAACAAGAACTATCACGACTGGAAGTCTGAACTCCGCAAGCGGGAGATCGAAGTCTTTTCGAGCCGGGTCGAACGATATCCCAAAGACAGCAGCTGGAAATACAAGCTCGCAACGCAGTACATCAAGCTCAAGGAGTACAAGAAGGCGATCCCCTTGCTTCAGCAGTCGACGGCCGACGAACGCATCAAAGGGGATGCATTGGTCGCACTCGGCGGCTGCTTCCTGGCTGATAACAACAAGCTTCTGGCCCGACGACAGTACGAGACGGCGATTCAGGTCATTAACCCCCACGACCGGACGGAGTTGTTCGTGGAGGCCCAGTACGCCCTGGCACGCCTCCACGAGGACGCCGGAGACATCCCAAAGGCTGCTGAGCACTATACCGAGGTTCTGGGGCTCAATTACGAGTACAAGGATGCCCGGGAACGGCTCGAACGGCTGCAGGGGGGCGGGGGGTAGTCGTCGGGAAGCCGGGCCTCAGGTTCCAGGCTCTACCCTGCGGCGTCTGCTCCGGTTTTGCCCGAAGCCCGACCTCCTGAGGCCTGATTTTTCCCTTCCAGAGTGGAACGCCGCGGCGAACTGATCTATACTGCCGGACCGGCGAACGGCTGTGGAATCTGGAACCTGCCTGCGAAAGCTGGTTCTTCCCCCCTTCGCGACAAGCTGACTGCCGGGACGTCGACAGGCCAGATTTTGGCCCATTGCTCCGGCTAGCCGATCACCCCGTACAATTTTTGAGTAACTATGCCGAATTCATCCAGTGCCAAGAAGTCGATGCGGAAGGCCGCGACTCGTCGCGAGCGCAACCGAACGGACCGTTCCGCCCTTCGATCCGTGACAAAGAAGTTCCGGGAAGTCGCCGCTGGTACCGATGCCGAAGCGACTGCGAGTGCGTTCCAGCTCCTGTCCAAGGCGTTGGACAAGGCCGCTGCGAAGAATCTGATTCACGCGAACAAGGCCGCCCGCACGAAGTCGCGTCTCTCGAAGCTCGTGAAGAAGTAGGTTCGCCAGTTCGGTCGGCGGACTGTATCTGAATCTTCGGCCGCGCTGACTCACCGCGATTCGAGCATTCTCGGCGGACTTCAAAGCTGAACAAAAAAGCCCACGGACATTTGTCCGTGGGCTTCGTCATTTCCCTTTAGGACGATACGAGCTTCAAATCAATTCGCGATGTCGCCATCGACCGGCTGACCGGCACGTCCACCATCCGGCGACAGAAGCCGCATGTAGACGAAAATGTCAATCGAGTCGCTAATCGGCACAGCGCGACTGTCTGCGAAGCAAACGTTGACGATACCACCGTGGTTGCCGAACGGACGCGGGTTCGGAAAGCCCGGAACGTCTGGCGAGTTGATCGACGGATTATCGGCAGCACCGCCGTCCGTAATATTATATCCCGGAGCGCTTGCGGTGACGCCGGTTGAAGAAATCGGGTCAGTCTGCAGCTCAAGTCCGCCAGTCCCCACGAAATCGCCCGTGGGCGCACTTCCGTCCGGCTCATTGCTGGCACCGGTGACGGTAACACTCAGGCCGAATCCAACCACATTCGTGAATGGAGACGCCCAAGTGTTATTCTTGTTGACACCCGCTTGAACCGCATCCAAGTCGAGAGGGCCGTTTGCCAGACCAGCGCTCGAGCTCTCAGCCAGCATGATTGTGTTCGACGCACCATCGCCCCGCTGGAGGAAATCGCTCGACATCTGGAATCCGTCCTGGTGCCGACGCCAGAAAACGCCAGTCGCACGGCTCAACCGGCTATCCACGTCGTTCAGGGCGCCGTCACGATTCCAGTCGATTTGTCCGGCATTGTGCGAAAGGTCAATCTCCTGACCTCCGCCGGCAGTCGCATCATCAATATCGGCACCCCAAACGTCCGCCAGCATGTAGCCGACGTTACCCGGGTAGCTGAATCCGCCGGGGAGACCGAAGTTGTTCGGATCGTCCGGGCAAGTAAATGTCGGCAGAGATGGAAACGGAATTTCCACATTGTTCGGCAATCCATTGATGCCATTGACGCCGTTGAGGCCGACGGGTTCACTGGCGCGGACCTGCCGGTCGAGTGCCGCCTGGTCGAGATAGTAAACGATCTGCCGCGGCCAACCGTAGCCGTTACCCGGAGAACCGGCAGCAACGTCAGCAAGTTTGGTGTCATCCAGGAACGGAAGGCGATCGCGATTGTTGGTGGTGAACTCGTTAATCGCCAGTCCGACGTTGCGGATGTTGTTGAGGCACTGCAGGCGGCGAGCGGCGGCCCGGGCACTCTGCACGGCAGGAGCGAGTAGGCCAATGAGCACGGCGATGATCGAAATCACCACCAGAAGCTCGATCAGCGTGAAACCCTTGCGGGCTCGGGCACGACTTTTCATTCGACGCAATTGCATTTGTTTTCTCCAGACCTGCAGGGAACTGTGCGACTTGAGACGAGTTTTGCTGGGACGCTGAGTCAAGCTTCCGGATTTCGGGATTCCGTGAAAACCCCGCTGAAACGCGAAATTAGCGGCAATCTTAGAATCTTAAACGGACAGAGCTCCGGGGCATACACCGGAAATTCGCCCATCACCCTGATTTTTCCGACATTTCAACCCTCCAGGCCCGCAGCCATCCCGGAACCGTATCGACCCATCCGACGGTCCCGATCCGGCTTCTCCGAAACTCTCTCCCACCCGATTCCGATGCCTTCCGCTGCCGGCAGCGGAAGGTGGGAAGGCCGGCCGGGACCGACCATGGCTCAGTCCGGGAGGACGCGCCGGTAGGTCACGAGCGAATTGTAATTGAACTGCTGGTTGAAGCTGGAAACGAACTTGTTGATGGGGGCCGGCTCCACCTGGGGAAGGTCTTCCGGCTTCAGCAGTTCCATAGCCCGGGACCGATCCACGACGAAGAATCCGCGATAGGATGTCTTGAACGCCGTGCTGCTGGGAATTCGACCTCCAATGCGGACCACTGTCGATGCCCCGTCGGGAACCTCTTTGGCCTCGAAGAACGCGATTTCGATGCTGATCACAAACACGTTACTTCGAGTTGTGGTGTTGTTCAGGATCTTCGAAAGAAGTCGATGCTTCGCGGTGTAGTTGACCGCGCTGGAATCGTGCTCGGCCTTCGTTCCAAGTTCGAACAGACGGCGCCGCTCATCCACCTGGCCGCCGGTGGTGTCGCCCGCGATCGTACGAAAGATCGTGTGCTCCAGAGTTCCATTGTGGGCAACGGTGTGATTCTCACCATGCTGACTGAACCCGAGGCCGCGGAAGGGGCGAGACCCCGTCGGGGCTACGCTGGCAGCGGATCTCGGCACACCTGGAAGCGGAAGCCCCGTGATGGGATCGGTGCCATCGCGTGCAATAATGAACTGGGTCCACCAGTCGCGATTCATCGCACCTTCCGCGTTATCGCGCAGGTATTCCTTGTTCGGACCGGATGTTCCCAAATCGAAATAACTGAATACATCCTTGTCGTCGAGTAATCCCGCCAGAACCTCCGGATGCCGCAGAGTATTGAGGTTGATCTTACCCGGAGTGCGATAAACTCCGAGCGATCCATTGATCAGGCCCGCGTCGACAGTGAACGGAGGATTGTCGAGGTGTCGCTCCATGCGGCTCGGCACTTCCAGAAACGCCAGCGCCCGATGCCAGCGGTTTTCCGTGTCGTCGGTCGTGATGGTCGCATCCGATCCTTCGGGATGCAGAATCCGATAGCCGGCCGTTCCACAGCCGAGATCGCGCTTTGCGGAGGGAGTTGCTTCCGCATTGAAGTCATCGCCGACCAGCAGCGGAGTTGACGATGCCGTCGATCCGACTTCATCGAACTTCGATCCGAGTCGGCGTGTTGCCAGCCCCTTGATCAATTCGGGGTTTGTCGGATCATCAAGAGCCTGTTGCCCGTCCCCACCGCCCGTAATGAACGTGTCGCCGAAGGGTCCCCACAGCGGAACGTTGAAGAGTACTCCGATCGTGGCGAAATCCCGATCGAAATGGGGATGCCAGAGCGTGTACGGCAACGTATTCGTGCC
>JBFWWA010000351.1:0-5749 GCA_050246455.1 Planctomycetaceae bacterium | reverse complement strand
ACGCAGTTTGACTTTCCGGAAGAGTCCACCGGATTTTCGCGGGAGATTCGTCTCCCCGGCCGATCGTCGAAACTTCAGCCACTGCGACAATATGGAGAATTTCGGAGGGGAATTCTCAGATTCGACTCCAAAAGTCACCTTCCGTAGTGACGGATGCAATTTGAACCCGGGGATCTGCCGATCTTATTGGCGGCGATTGAACCCTCGGCTTTGATGCGGGGAGAAGTTTCGGACATGTCCGCAAATGTCGATTCTGTGCGAGGACCGCACTTTCTCCTGAGCCACGAGGGGGAACTCCACGGCGAGGACAATCCCGAAAACCGGGACATCGTCCGCCGCATTCACGCCTGCGTGAATGCCTGCGAAGGAATCTCGACGGAAGAGCTTGAGAGCGGAATCGTTCAGGATATGAAGCGCGTCATCGCGCAAGTGATTCCGCTGCTTCAGGACCAGAACCGTCCTCAACGGCAAAACAGCGAGCTGCAATCCATGGCTCGCCCGACCGGCATGCCGCATTCGATCTACGCCTCGCGCCCGTTGCAGGACGCTTAAACACCGCGGATCGGATCGACGCACCGGCATCCAGAGGCGAGGTTTGCTCTCCCTCCGGAGTACGTTATTTGCCGTCAGTGCCGCTGCGGCGCGCAGCTTGCCGACGTTGATTCAGCTCACAATTCCGCGGCACGCTAATGTCGAGTCGCATGATCGGCTGAACCGTCGCTGTCTCGCGATCCCCGAAACGCAGTTGCGTCGGTTGTCGTCGGATCTGCACGCGGGTTTGGAATCGGTCTGACCTTGTGCGATAATCGAGCCGTGCTGATTTTCTGCACCTCATGATTCTCGTCCGGGGATAGATGCCATGCAGACGCAACGGCTACAGCGATTCGGTCTGATCTCGATTCCGGCTCTCGCAATTTTCGCCGCTTTGACCGCCGCCAATCCTGACCGACCGAAGACTGATGAACCGGCCAAGAACCCGCCGATCAAACGCCTTGCAACGATCGGGGATTTCTCCGAGTGGGTGACCAGCCTCGCGTATGCACCGGACGGTCACACTCTCGCGATCGGAAGTTACGACATTGTACGCCTCTGGAACACCGAATCGAAAAAGGTTGACGCGACGCTCGACGTGAAGACCGGCTACGTCAAAGGGATCGCATTTTCGCCCGATGGAAAACTGCTCGCAACGGCGGGGTACCAGTCGCTCGATGTCTGGGAAATTGCGACGCGGACCCGGAAATTCAAAAGCGAAGGACACGCCGGCTACGTCACGGCCGTTGCGTTCTCACCCGACGGAAAGTGGTTCGTTACGTCGAGCGAAGATGAATCGGTCCGAGTCTGGAACGCGGCTGATGGAAGTGAAGTACGCAGTCTCAAAGGACACTCGTACCCGGTCAACGGTGTTGCATTCTCCCCGGATGGAAAACAGATTGCCTCGGCCGCCGGTGATGCCACTCGCGTGACGCGCCGAGGCGAGGTCAAATTGTGGGACGCGGCCACGGGAAGCGCGATCGCCAAGTTCGAACACCACGCGAAGTCTGCAACGTCCGTCGCATTCTCTCCCGACGGAAAGCTGTTGGCGTCAACCAGCGTTGACGAGAAAGTCATCGTCTACGACGTCGCATCCGCGAAACCTATCGGTGAGTACGACGCACATAGCCGTCCGACCAACTGCGTACTCTTCACACCCGACAGCAGAACGATCATCAGCGGATGCGGCGGACGTGCGAAAGGCGGGGACGAGGTCCGGATCTGGGATTGGAAGACCGGCCAGGAACGGGGAGCGATCGCGCTCCACAAGGGTCCGGTGGCCGCGGTCGCCCTGTCGCCCGACGGCAGGACGCTCGCCACGGGAAGCTACGACAAGTCGGCGGCGATCTGGGATCTGACGGCGGCATTATCGGACGGGAAAACACCGGAAACTATCGCCAAGGTCGATTCCCCCGCTGAGAGCAAAGAGAAGCCTCCAACATCCGTTGAGCCGTCCGCCGAAGTTTCGAAAAAGAAAAGCAGTTCGCCGATCCGCATCGGCATCATCGGTCTCGACACGTCGCACGCGATCGCATTTACGAAAGAATTCAATGCGCCGAAGCCCGCTGCGGACCTGGCTGGGTTTCGCGTCGTCGCCGCGTATCCCAAGGGAAGCCCCGATATCGAGTCGAGCGTCTCGCGCGTTCCGATGTACATCAAGGATGTCCAGGGAATGGGAGTCGAAATCGTCGACTCAATTGATGCGCTGCTGGAAAAGGTCGATGTCGTGCTGCTGGAAACGAACGACGGACGTCCACACCTCGAGCAGGCGCTCGCAGTAATGAAAAAGGGGAAACGGGTCTTCATCGACAAGCCGGTTGCAGGATCGCTGACCGACGCGGTCGCAATCTACGAAGCCGCAAAGAAATACAACGTGCCGGTCTTCTCATCTTCATCACTTCGCTACGGAAAGAATTCTCAGGCGGCTCGCGCCGGGAAGATCGGGCGAATTACCTCGGCCGAAACGTTCAGCCCCTGCACTCTCGAGAAGACTCATCCCGACCTTTTCTGGTACGGCATCCACGGTGTCGAATCGCTCTTCACTGTCATGGGAACCGGCTGTGTTTCGGTGCAGCGGACCGTGAGCAACGAGAAAGAGGACGTTGTTGTCGGCACATGGGAAGATGGCCGCACCGGAACTTTCCGTGGTTCACGCGACGAGAAGAAGGGTGGCTACGGTGGAACGGCGGAGGGTACCGACGGAAAAATGGATGTCGGCGATTACGGCGGCTACACACCACTGGTCGTCGAGATCGCGAAGTTCTTCCGGACCGGAACGCCTCCGGTCAGTGCCGAAGAAACGCTTCAGATCTACGCCTTCATGGAAGCAGCCGACGAAAGCAAACGACAGAACGGCGCCACCGTCACGCTGGAAAGCGTTTTGAAGAAAGCTCATGAGCAGGCAGCGGCGAAATTGAGTTTGAACGACAACACGCTGACTCCCGAAGAACAATCCGCCGGCTGGCAACTCTTGTTCAACGGCAAAGACCTCACCGGCTGGCGGTGCAACAACGGCAAACCGATCGCTTCAAAGATTGAAGAAGATTCGCTCGTGCCGCACAAATCGGGCGGATACATCATCATTCACGAAAAGCCGTTCGGCAACTTCACGTTGAAGTGCGACGTGAAAATGGACTCTGAATGCAACTCCGGCATCTTTTTCCGTGTCGGCAATCCGGAAGACCCGGTGCAGACCGGTTTTGAAGTTCAGGTGTCGAGCGACAAGGATGCAGGCTATCACGACTTCGGCGCCATCTACGATCTCGTCAAGCCCTCGAAAAACAATGCTCGTGGAAAGGGCGAATGGAATTCTGTCGAAGTGACATGTAAAGGACCGGAGATCACCGTCGTCGTCAATGGCGAAACCGTCAGCAGGATCAACTGCGACGAATGGACCGACGCCGGCAAAGGGCCCGATGGTCGCAAGAACAAGTTCACGACGGCGGTAAAAGACTTTCCCCGCAAAGGTTATCTCGGCTTCCAGGACCACGGGCACAAAGTCTGGTTCAAGAATGTCAAACTTCTCGAACATTAGCAGAACGACAACCGACGATGATCCGCAGGGACGATGGTGACGACTGGCTGCTGATTTCTCAGGTCGACCACGCACATTTGGCGGGTGTCATTGCTTCTGCCTGGGGGAACGCGGAAGTACCCGCTCTGCCTCGTTCGGAATGGCTCGTTCCAGCAGTGCGCGGCCACGACGATGGCTGGCGAGAATGGGAAGATTCGCCGCACATTGATCCGGCAACCGGTACGCCGCGCGAGTTTCTCGAAATGCCGATGGTGGAAGCAACGGCCATCTGGAATCGAAGTATTGCGAAATGCGGAAAACATCCGTTCGGCAAGCTCTGGGTGAGCCGGCATTTCCAGCACCTGACACGGCTTGCGCTGGAATCACGAGAGGACAACAACGAAGACGTCGCCGCGCTCGAGCACTTTCTCGAAGTTCAGCAAGCCGTCGAGCAAGATGAGCGTGCGGCGGGCGCGGCACTCTCGTTTGTTGGCGACAAGTACGATCAACTTGCCGAGCGCGGCTTCCGCTATGTCCAGATGTTCGACCGCATGAGCCTCTGGCTCTGCTGCGCCGAGCGAAGCAAGCCCCAGGACTTCGCCGTGCCGCACTTCGGAATCGTGCAGCTCACGCCTCAATCCAACTGTTCGACGATCGTTGGCGCGCCTGGTCCGTTATCCGTCGATTCGTTACTGCTATCGACTCCTGCCAGGCGAATCCCCGCTCGCCGTTACATGAGCGACGACGAATATCGGCGGACGCTGGCATCCGCGCCGGTCGAGCAACTGCAGTGGGAACTGCGGAATCCGGGATGAGCCGAGAATCAGCGTTTCTTCGGCCACCCGTACTGCACGGTCCCTGCACCGGGGTCGAGCGGACCCTTCGGCAAAGTGGATTGCCATTCGAGAACGCGGCGGGACAGGCGATCGACAATTTCGGGATTCGCTGCTGCGACGTTGCTGAGTTCCATCCGGTCATCAGCCATCTGATACAGTTCGACCCGGCTTCGGTCGGGGTTCATGAGCAGCTTCCAGTCCCCCTCGCGAATTGAGAGCTGCGGGCTAAGGTTGATCGGATCGCCCGCGATGCGAAAACGCCACTCCCACAGCAGCGGCTTGCTCCGCGGACTCGTTTCTCCCCGCAGAATTTTTCCGATATCGCCGCCGTCGCCCACATAACCCTCGGGAATCTTTGCGCCGGCAAAACGGATGAGCGTCGGCAGCAGATCAACGGCCGAGACGACCGAAGACTCATCCACGCGCCCGGCCGGAATTTTTCCGGGCCAGCGTGCAATGAACGGAACGCGGACACCGCCGTCGTACAGGCTCCGCTTTCGTCCACGGAACGGACCGGTCGATCCGACACCGGAATGGGCGGCATTCAAGACATGAATGTCTTCCGGGCCGTTATCGGAGCTGAACAGCACAATTGTGTCGTTGGCCAGTTTCAGTTCATCGAGCTTCGCGAAAAGCCGTCCAAGTTCCGCATCGAGCGCCGTCACGGATCCGAAGTAGATTTGAAGCGCTCCCTGGTACGGAACATTTCTGGGCGCCAGATTCCGATACGCTTCCATCTGCTCGTCCGTCGGATGCAGTGTCGCATGCGGGACCAGCGTCCAGAGATTGATGAAAAACGGAACATCGCGGTACGTTTCGATAAAGCGGATTGATTCATCGACGAAAAGGCCGGTCGATTTCGCGCGGAAGTACGGGTCCGACTGGACGTCGTACTTTCGACCGGGCCCGTTCGTCACATGATGATCGTCGAAACCGTACGCGCTCGGATCGGGCGCCCCTTCACCGTCCCCCAGATGCCATTTCCCATAGTGCGCCGTCGCATAACCGGACTGTTTCAATTGCCGGGCCAGGAACGGGACCGACGGCTCCAGCCAGTTCGGCATGCCGCGCGGCTTGTTCTCGCGTTCGGCGGCGAAATGCCCATGCACCCGGTGCCGCGCCGGGTATTGCCCGGTCATGAAAGCCGTCCGGCTCGGCGAGCAGACCGAACCGTTGACGTAGAACTGCGTGAAAAGCGTCCCCTCCCCGGCAAGCCGATCCAGGTGCGGAGTCTTGATCTGCGGATGCCCATAACACCCGAGATCTCCCCAGCCGAGATCATCGGCAAGGATGAATATGATGTTAGGCCGTTTCGGCCCGTCGGCCGCGAGGCTCCCCATCGGCCCGATCAAGTACCATAGTGTCGTCG
>JBFWWA010000350.1:0-5751 GCA_050246455.1 Planctomycetaceae bacterium | reverse complement strand
GTCATTGAAGCGGATTTACAGGCGACGATTGTTCATGAGACGACGCATCAGGTCGCATTCAACATCGGCCTGCACACGCGCGTCGGCAAGAATCCAAAGTGGGTCGTTGAAGGCCTGGCGAGCGCGATTGAAGTTGCGTCCATGTACGACGGCGCGGACGGCGATTCACAACGAGACCGAATGAACCCCACTCGCTTCGTCTGGTTCATGAACTTCATGGCGACGCGCCGAAAGCCGCATTCGCTCAGCGAGTTCATCGCCAGCGATCGCATGTTTCTCCTGGCGAATCAGGATGCGTATGCGGAATCGTGGGCGCTCACTTTCTTCCTGCTGGAGACGCGGCCGAGCAAGTACGCAGCATACCTCCGCGAAGTCGCCGCACGGGATTCGATGAGCGACTATCCCCCCGAAGATCGCCTCGGCGACTTCTGCGGGATCTTCGGAAAGAATCTTGAACAGTTCGAGGCGGAGTTTCTCCGCTTCTTCGAGCGATTCAAGTAGCGATCTGCCGCGAGGTCATTCACCGGAGTGCCGGACGACCATTCCCGAGCGAACGCGACTGCAGCGATGCCAGCGCACGCGCAAAAGCTCCCCCGCCGCTGACGGCCGGCAATGATTTCTCGTCGACCGCGGTCAACACCGGCGGCGCGACATGGGATGCCGTGGCCGGTGGAGGAGTGACTTCCCGTTTCATCCGGTTCTGACCGCGATGCTCCGTTTTGCGTACTCGCCGGGAATCTGCAGGCTTGTCGGTTCCCGGACTGTTTTCGACTCGTTCACCGACGCGCTGCGCCAGGGCAGGCAATGCCGTTTCGGATGCCGACATCGGAACAGAATTCTCGATTCCGGTCGCGGGAACTGTTCGAACCGCATTGCGCCTTCTGCGGAGCTTCGATGTGAAACGGCCGAAGCGGGTCGTTCGCCCTGGAGCGATCGCCGGCTCGACCGGAGAATTCGAGATCGCCGTCACGTCGTTGGGTGCATTCTCGGCGTTCTCGACGTGCGATCGGGTTTTACTGAGAGAGACGATGACGTCTTCTGGCGCATCCCGCTGCACTTCGCTCGCGGCGCGAGATCGAGACTTCCACACTGCGCGAACGACGCGAAGCAGAATCGAAGCGATCACAAAGAGAATCGCAATGGCGGCCATACTGCCGATCACCCATGCGACGATTCCGGGCCCCTTCTTTACGGCCGGTTCCGTCGGCAACTCGGTCAAAGACCGCACCGCGACGGACGGAACTCCAATTGCACTCTGTTGATCCCCGGCAAGTTTACGAGCCGGGAAGGCGAGTTGACCGTCATGGTCATCCATCGTCGCCAACGCCGAGGCCCACGAGGGATCTCTCATTTGACCGTTTTTGAGTCGCGGCCGTCCCATGTCTTCCGGTAGATCGGCGTGGACATCGACGAACGCTTGCGGCACCACCGGACCCGATTCCTCGATGACATTTGCCACCGGTTGAAGTTGCGGGGCGGGATGTGATTCCGCGGTCTTCAGGTCGGCACGAACCGAAGGTGGATCAGCGACCACGAACGTTGCATGGATCTGCGGAGGGACAGGGACAATCGCTCCATTGGGTCCCCCCGGCGGCATAGTCTGCGGCCTGAAACCTGGAGTGTTCCGATGCGCAGCGCTCCTTGGCTCCTGGGGAACCCGGTCGACAAATTGTGCATCGACCCCTTTCGCGTCGGCAAAAAATGCCGATACGCAAACGGCCATCGCAGCTAAATGCCTTCTGCCGCTCAATTTCCACCAATTGCAACGAGACAGATCGGACGTCCAAAAACTCCGCGTCATTTCTATAATCGTCAAAGCCCGCAAAGACTCATGACTGAAAACCGAACTGCGTGCGTCGATGTCGGTCGTCGTTGCCCTCAAGAACGAGCCGAGAATGGAACGCGGTTCCTCTTTGGACACGTCCGCCGGTCCCAACTAGAATGACCTTCGGGACGAAACAAACGACGAACAGAGCGATTCATGCCGAGCCTGACTGTCGAGAACTACCTGAAAGCTGCACTGCAGATTTCCCTCAAGACGCACCGCGAATGGGTGTCGACGGGCGAGCTGGCTGCGGCGCTCAACGTCTCGCCGGGAACCGTGACGAGCATGCTCAAGACTCTCTCCGAGTCGAGACTGGCGGCCTACAAACCGTATGAGGGCGTTTCGCTCACTCCGGCCGGACGACGGCTCGCGCTCCGGATGCTCCGCCGCCATCGACTCATCGAAACGTTTCTCGCCCAGACCCTGGATTTGAGCTGGGACCAGGTTCACGAAGAAGCCGAGAACATGGAGCACGCCGTCAGCGACGTGCTGATCGACCGGATCGACGATTACCTCGGCCACCCTTCGACCGACCCGCACGGTGATCCCATTCCCGCGGCGGACGGCGGCATGCGCGGGAGTGACGAGGACGCCCGCCCGTTAACCGAATGTGCGCCCGGAACGAAAGTGCGGTTCGTGCGCGTGATCAATCAGGGAACCGACTTCCTCCGATATCTCACCGATTCGGGACTGGAACTCGGGGCAATGGCAACTGTCGCAGAGAACAACGCAGCCGCCGGCATTGTTTCGATCAAAATCGAAGGTCGCACCATTGCGCTGGGCCATCCCGCTGCCGAGCAATTGCTCGTTGAGGCGGAATAGAAGCGTTGTGAAAAAGCTCGTCGGCGCGGGACGCTCGAATCCGCTCAGGTCGCGTCGCTGAGGTTTCTCAGGCCGGCGACGAACTGAAAATCGGGATCGTCCCGCAGCGGATCGAAATCGTGCTCGTCGGGGATCAGCTTTCGGAGCGATGATTCCATCCGGAGAGCGCGACCAAGCCACGACAGTGCCTGCGTCTTGTTCCGGTCGAGGGCGAAATAACACGAGAGGTTGTAAAGGACGATCGGTTCGTCCGGCTTCGCACGGTACGCCTGCTCCATCGCCGCGATGGCGCGGGAAAGCTGGTTTGTCCGTTTATAGCACCAGGCCATCCCGAGCAGAACGGTCAAGTCGTTCGGATCTTCGGCGAGCGCACGGTTATAAGCGAGGAGTGCCTCGTGAAAATCTCCCTGGACGCGGAGCGCTTCGCCGCGCAGCTGATTGATTGCGAGAGCTGCTTTTTCGGGCTCGTCGATCCCGTTCAGCTCGCGCAAAGCGTGCTGCGGCATATCGAGAAGCAGATAGCCGCGTGCCGCCTCGAGCTTCCGCTCACGCTGGACGCGCACATTTTTCGACATGGTCCCCCCCGCCTGCGGTGAGTGGAGTCCATCCACTTCTATCAGAGAGCCGGGCAAGCGTCCACGC
Source organism: Planctomycetaceae bacterium (assembly GCA_050246455.1). Lineage (GTDB taxonomy): Bacteria > Planctomycetota > Planctomycetia > Planctomycetales > Planctomycetaceae > CAZVJA01. Next base: position 2,462 of record JBFWWA010000350.1, on the reverse strand, counting down.
CAGCAATGCACGGGGGGGCTGGGCTTGCTTTCCCCGCCCTTCGTTTATAGGCTTTGATGCACCCGAGCGGCCACCGCGCGGCAATTTGAATCAGAAACGGAGAGATGGCTGAGTGGCCGAAAGCGCCGGATTGCTAATCCGGTGTGTCGGGAAACCGGCACCACGGGTTCGAATCCCGTTCTCTCCGCTCGAATCCCCCGCAAGACAAGGTTCCAACTTTGTTTTGTGGGGGTTCTCTTTGCGCGATGCCTGCGCGATCTGCTTCCCGTTCCTTGAGTCGCAGCAAGCGCCAGGTTGCGTGAGGCACGCCTCCGACGAAGGCGACTTGTTCTGGGGTTTGGCAGTCACCACTTGTGGCCATCGGCAACCCATCGAACTCGCGCGCGAAAATGAAAGAACTTCCGTTTCACCATTCCGCATCGTCCGTGAACCGCTCGCAGTCCAATCGCACTGAGAATCTTTACGTAGAATTACCAGTCCGTACCCAACGGTAACGGGACGTCGGTTGTTCTTGAACAAATTGGGGTCGAGATCCCCCCCCCCGACATGTCACCGGAGTCGATGCGAAAAATTCACCGAAAGTGGCCCCTTGCTTTCGTCTTATCACGCACTGTATATCTATGTGCATAGTTTGGCGGCTCATGAAGTGGCCGTTTCACTTCTGCAACGATCGCAATTAAGGCGATTCTCTCGCCTCTAGCTTGGTTCTGTGAACTGGCTGGCTCCGTCGGTGCCTATCTTTCGACGCGAGTTTGCTGATTGCGGATCCCTGAACTTCAATACCCGACCGGTGAATGCTGCGCGCTGTCACGCGAACGTGGGCGACGCGGATTCCTGTCCTGCTGAATTGACCGGACATTTGCTTGACTGAAAAAGTACATTCTTCCACCACGCTGCAACACGTTGCGCTGGCAACGCTGGGGGTATGCGCTTTCGGGCTGGCGTTCTGGTTCAACTCTCCTCTCCGTAATAGCGGCGTTGGATCGGCAATGACGACCGCATCAAACCAGAGTGTGATGGAATCTCTGCCCAGGCAGCAGGTTCAGAAAACCGCTGGGGGAATGGTTCGCATTCCAGGAGGGGAGTTTCTCCTGGGGGGAAGCGCCGACACATCCTGGCCGGATGAACTTCCAGCCCATCGCGTCAGAGTTGACGATTTCTGGATCGACGCTGCCGAGGTCACCAATTCGGAATTTCGGACGTTTGTAGAAGCCACCGGCTACCGCACCACAGCGGAGCGCGCTCCGACGGTTGAGGAGTTGCTTGCGAACTTGCCGAAAGGAACAGCGCCTCCCCCTGCCGAGACTCTTGTTCCGGGCTCACTGGTATTCGTGCCGACCGATCGCGCGGTGCCGCTTGACGACGTCCGGCACTGGTGGAAATGGACACCCGGGGCTAACTGGAAGCATCCCGAAGGAACCGAAAGTGACCTGACCGGCCGAGAGAATCATCCCGTCGTTCACGTCTCCTGGGATGATGCCGTCGCGTATGCCAAATGGGCCGGAAAGCGATTGCCGACGGAGGCCGAATGGGAATATGCCGCGCGAGGCGGCTTGCAGAACCAGACTTACGTTTGGGGAAGTCGTCCACCCCGCGAAGAGGAACCGCAGGCGAACCTTTGGACGGGATCTTTTCCCTACAAGAACAACAGGGCCGACGGCTTCGTGCGCACGGCCCCGGTCCGTTCCTATGCACCGAATGGATACGGACTGTACGACATGTCCGGAAACGTGTGGGAATGGTGCAACGACTGGTACGATCGCGATCTCTACAAGTCACGTTCGCAGAACGATGTGACCGTGAACCCACGCGGGCCTGAGAAGAGCAACGACCCCAGGCGACCCTTCATGTCACAGCGCAGTCAGCGCGGCGGCTCGTTCCTCTGCAACGACAGCTATTGCTCCCGCTACCGCCCCAGCGCCCGTCACGGTTGCACACCGGACACGGGCATGTCGCACGTCGGATTCCGTTGCGTGATATCCGGCGACGTGCAAGGGATAGATATCACGAAGACAGATGCGTCGAGGACAATGCCGTTCTCGAAATGAAACTGATAGACAACTTTCCGGTATCATCATCTTGGAGGTCCCCGTGAATTTGAAACGCTGGTGTCCTAAGACTCTCCTGACGGTTGCGCTCGGAGCAATCCTGGGGTACGTCGCAGCATCGAGCCAAATCGTGCAACCAACGAACGCGGCCATACCGGGGGACCAACCTGCGGCAAATGCCGTTGAGCTGACGCCGCTAGATTCTCCGAAGGAATCGTGCTGTTCGAACGGACTCAGTCGCACCGATCAACTTGCTCTGGATAACCACAATCAGCTCGTTGCCGCCGCGCTGGCTCAGTCCGGACAGAAGCCGAACATCCTCATCATCTGGGGCGATGACATCGGGTGGAACAACCCCAGCGCCTACAATCGCGGAATGATGGGCGCTAAGACTCCGAACATTGATCGCGTGGC
>JBFWWA010000349.1:0-5766 GCA_050246455.1 Planctomycetaceae bacterium | reverse complement strand
ACGCTCTTCCGATCTGGCTGCGCTCGGTCGAGCAGCAACCTTATCAATCCTTTCATCGGCACCGGTCAGGTAAAAGCTTCACTTTATACCGGAGGTATCAACTGGATTGATCGCCGTGGTTATTCCGGATGCAACGCCCGTCTTGGGTTCGTGTTTCTCCTGAAGATTTCAGCGGGAGAGAGGGTATCCCAGCTAAAATCCGTTCACTATTTCCGGCTAAGTCGTTTAAGAAAGGACGTTTACGGTCAGCGGAGCCATCGGCCCGACGGGTGTCCGCGCGGCTACCGCCGGGGCGATCAGATCATCCCGGCATAAAAGAAGTAGCCAATCGACCCGATGCAGATCGGGATTCCATACGGCAGCAGGTACATCGTAGGTTTGCGTTCTGCGGCAATGCGCGAGAGCTCTTTGGGATTTCGGATCGAAGTCCATTCGTTGATGATTGTGAGCATTTGAGCATAGTGTTTGACGAAAGCTTTTCGGTGGAGCACCATCAGGACCGCCATGACCGCTCCAACAACGGTGGACACGCAGAACGCGTAAAACGTCACTGTCGCACCGAGCCATGCACCGATGCCGGCCATCAACTTCACGTCACCGGCACCCATGCCCCCAACGCTATAAAGCGGAAGAAGGCAGGCGAGTCCGACGACCATTCCAATCAGTCCGTCGCCCAGGCCTCCCCATCCGGAAACCCAGGTGTTGTAAACGAGACCCGAGAAAACCATCGGGTAGGTGATCCAGTTGGGGACGCGCAGCTCCTTGCCGTCGATCCAGGCTGCCACGATGAGCACGATGCAGACGAGGCGGACATGCCAGTTCTGCAACAACAACTCTTGCCAATCCATCCCACTCATCTCCCGGCCTTTCTATTTCCTAGTACGCCTTGTTCGAAGTCCGTGTCGCAATACGTGGCGGTGATTTCGAGGGAAAACCTTCGCCGCGTTCATTCTGCCGTCGTCACACGAGAGCGTTTCGGGGTTTCGTGTGACAGGTCGGTCTCGTTCCGACTTTTCCTTTGACGGGATGACCGAATCGGCCACCGGCGTTCTCAACCCGAGGGGACTGCACTCAGTCCCGAAGGGTTGACTCGCAGGTTTCAGGCTCCGCGCCCCGGAGCAACAAGCAAGGTCCAGAAACCCAGCACGGAGACGACGGACAAAGCCGCCATCTGCAGCCAGGATGCCATCGAGAGATCAATCCAGAATGGGAACATGCCTCACCACCGATCTTCGAATTACAGGCTCGCCGCTCAGAACAATAAACTGCCCAACCGCACGTCTCCGCGCCCGGTTGGGCAGTTGAACCCCTCAGGTACGCAACGCCTCCTGCCCAGGAAAGCCGACTAGGTGAGGGCGTCGCGAACTTCGCCGAACTTGGTGTTCGCGTTGTTGCCGACCGCCTGAATGGCAGTCAGACAGACAACGACGATGAGCGCGAGCATCACGGCGTATTCCACCGCGGTCGGGCCGTCTTCAGAGACCAAAAACTGCTTGATGCACTTTCCGAATTCTTTCATGGTTGCCCTCTCTCTCTGTGACCATTAATCCCCCGGCATGGCGCCGTCGGGATCACGAAAAAAATCTCCCCGTTCATACGGGGATCGACCCAGATTGAACTGCTTGTCGTCCCTGTCGCCGGTCCGCAGTCGATGCGGCCGTCGACAAGGAAAACCTAGTTCACGGGGGCAGACAGTCAAGAAAACAGTGCGGGAAAGAACAGAGATTTCCACACAGCCGTCAGAATCCCTTCGCCAGGCGCCATCTCTTTCGGAATTCGCATGCGCGGCATGTTGACGAAACGCAACGTGTGCGTTCGTTTCCGTACAACATGCGGCGCTCGCACAGGCGGAATGATGTGACGGACGAAACGTCGGCATCGTCAGAGTTGCGGGGTCAAGCCCAGGGGTTGCATCCCTTGGGTTTCATGGCGCTACGGGCGCGTTGTCCGTAGCCCATTCAGAGACGCGCACCGCCCGGGTTTGACGCGTGATCGCGTCCCCACTCGTCGAGCTTTCGCAGAATGCGCTTCCGGTCCGCTTCGTCGGGTTTCGTTTTGACGAGCGTTTCCTCCAGCATGGCGATCGCTTCCGCCTCGCGGCCGGCGTCATGAAGCGCGTAAGCCCACTGGATTCGCACGACGGGGATCTGCGGATTCTGCTCGAATGCGTTCTCCCACAGCGATGTACTGTTCCGCCAGACCGGGAGATGGCGATGAGCCGCAACCGCGTTTTGTGCGACAACAGCCGCCGCGAGCGAATACGCGCAAACCTGACCCCACGGGACCTGCCGCCAGCGGACCGACCGGTCCATCTCCTCATTGGACGACGGCCGGACTTTCACAAACAGCCATTCGACGAACGCCGCGGCCGTTGCGAAAAGTGCAACCGACGGCAGGTACAGATAGCGGTCGTTCATCAGAGTTGTGATCGGGAAGAAATTGAGTACTGGAAACAGGAGTGCAAAAAAGCTGAATAGCGCCACCAGAAGCAGCGGATTCGATGTGCGTCGCCGCCAGACAAAAGCAAGTACAAGTCCCCAGGCGCACATCGACAATGCCACCGCGATGCCAATTCCCTCCGTCTGCGGATCGTACAGGACGCAAAGATCGCTCGGAGCTGCCAGCATCGACACATATTGCCAGAGAATGACCGAATCGACCGCGACGATGCGGGCCTTGCTCCATTCGAGATGTTCTCGAACTCCGCCGACTTCGGTCGTCTGCGCGCCCATTGTGACCAGGAGCAGCCAGACCGCGAGCATTCCCGGAATGATCTGCCGGGAAAATGCTTCGCCGAACTTCATCTTTCGGACGAAAATGTCATACACCAGAACCATGGCCGGCAGCACGATGCCGAGCGCCTTCGCGAGCAGCGAAATGGCGTAGAACAGTAAGCCGAACGCCTCATCTCGCGCCGTACGGTCCGGCCGGAACCAGTACTGCAGGCTCATCAGCAGAAACGTTGCCGAAATCAGCCCTTTGCGAGACGAAATCCAAGCCACCGATTCCAGTTGCAGAGGATGCACCGCAAAGAGGGCGGCCGTTGTCCAGCCGACGAAACGGCTTCCCGTCAATCGGCCGATGAAAAAGTAGACCAGCACCGCGTTCAGGGCGTGGAACAGGAAATTCGTCGTGTGATACCCGCCAGGCCAGAGTCCCCACAGCGAATGTTCGACGAGATACGAGAAGAGCGTGACCGGAGCGTAGTTGCGGATCGCAACCTTCGTGGCAACATCCCACAAGTTCGCCGGATGCCAGCTCTTGATCATGTCGTTGTTAACGACATACCACGGATCGTCCCAGTTCACGAAATCGTAATCGACGGTCGGCCAATACAGCCCGACGACCATCAGCACGAGGCTGATCGCTGCTACGAGGTGAGGGCGCAGTCCCACTGGAAATTTTCCGTGGTTCGGGTCGACTGCGGATTCGTGATTAAGCGTGTCTTGCGTCATAACGGCCCGTCGGCGCGCAGATTCAGTGCAAAGGGAAAGAGAGCCCTTCCGTCGCTGAAACTATAGGTCGTAGAAGGGCTCAAACCGCGGGAATCGACGGGATCCCGCTCTCCAGAATGAGCGCAAAACCCCACCATCCGTCAGAACTGGAACGGCGAGTCGCTTTGAAGGGAGTGAGATCACGGCTGGATCGCGCCGCGCGAGGCGGGCAGCAAGCCGTCGACGTGTTTTGCACGTCGCCTGATGCCTGACCACCCGGAGCCTGACGCCCTGCAGTCAGCGGGCGATGCGATCCTGTCCGACCCACTTCCGCAGGGGTTCCGGAACGATGACCGAGCCGTCGGCCTGCTGATAGTTTTCGAGAATTGCAATCAAAGCACGCGTCACCGCGACGGCTGTGCCGTTGAGAGTGTGAACAAACTGCGTCCCTTTCCTCTCCGCCGACTTGCAGCGGATGTTGAGACGGCGGGCCTGGTAGTCGGTGCAGTTCGATGCCGAAGTGACCTCGCCGTACTCGCCGCTCTCTCCACGTCCCGGCATCCATGCTTCCAAATCGAACTTTCGGTACGCGGGGCCGCCGAGATCCCCGGTACAGGTATCGATCAGCCGATACGGAATGCCGAGCCCCTGAAACACGCTCTCTTCGATTTCCAGAATCGTCGCGTGCAACTTATCCGATTCCGCCACATCGGGAGCGGTGAAGCCGAACATCTCGACCTTCGTGAACTGATGAACGCGGTAGATGCCGCGTGTCGCTCGTCCATGCGCCCCAGCCTCGGTCCGGAAGCAATGGGAGATCCCCGCGACCTTCATGGGAAGTTCGCTGATGTCGATAGTCTGATCCTTCTGCATCCCCCCGAGCGTGATCTCCGCTGTCGCGACGAGGCTCAGATCGCTGTTCTGCACAGAATAGATCTGCGCTTCGGGTCCCCGCGGAAGGAAGCCGATTCCTTCGAGCACTTCGTCGCGGGCAAGATCGGGCGTTGTGTAAAGCGTGAAGCCGGCCGCCCGGACTTTCTCGAGTGCATACTGCACGAGTGCCATCTCGAGCAGCACCGCTTCATTCTTGAGAAAATAGAAACCGTGCCCGGCGACGCGCGCCCCTGCTTCGAGATCGAAGAGCCCGAGGTTCTCGCCGAGTGCAACGTGATCGAGAGGCTTGAACGTGAACTTCGGCTTCTCTCCCCAGGTGCGGAGTACCTTGTTCGCATCGTCCCCCTGCCCCACCGGTGCATCGGGATGCGTGATGTTCGGGACTTGCGCCTGCACGGAGCGGAGTTCGGCCTCCAGTTCCTTGAGATCCGACTCGTTCTTCGCGACAAGCTCGCGCAGCTCTTTGCCTCGTGCGATGAGCTTCTGCTTCTCGTCGGGAGCGGCCTTCGGAATCTTCGCGGAGATGTCTTTCTGCTCGTGACGGAGTTCGTCCCCTTCGGGAATCAACTCGCCGCGGCGGTTGCGGAGTTCGACGATTCTCGCGACGTCGACTTTGACACCACGGTTCCTGCAGTTCTCTTCCACGAGAGCCTGATTGTCGCAAATGAACTGCAGGTCGAGCATCGTCGGCGCACCTTCGCAATCGGGAAATCAGGACACGCGCCCGGACGACGACCGGCAGATCGCCATCGATCCGCCTCAGCCGGCGTTTGCGAGTTCCTGCCAGAGATGGGCGCTCGCGAGTATGCCGCGCTGGTAGTCGGCCAGGCTGAATCGTTCATTGGGGCTGTGCAGGTTGTCGGTATTCTGCCCCCAGCCCAGAAGGAGTGTATCGACTCCCAGCAACTCCCGGAAGGTTGCCACTACGGGAATCGACCCTCCTTCGCGGATCAAGACCGGAGCCGCCCCGAACCCCTTTTCGACAGCAATTCGCGCCGCCTTCAAGTACGGGCTGTCGAGGTTCACCAGAAAGCCCGGGCAGCCATGCCACTCTTTGAAATCGAGCCTGAGTCCGGGCGGACAGATCGACTTCAAGTACTCATGCAGCGCGATGATGAGCTTCTTCGGATCCTGATTCGGTACCAGACGGCAACTGATCTTCGCGGTCGCCTTCGCGGGGACGATCGTCTTGGGACCTTCACCGGTGTAGCCGCCGAAGATGCCGTTGATATCGCACGTCGGGCGCGCCCAGCGTCGTTCGAGCGACGAGAACCCGGCTTCTCCGGAGGGCGCGCTGACGTCGATCGAACCCAGGAATTCCTGCTCATCGAACGGAAGAGCCGCGAGAGACTTCCGCTCCGCATCGGTCAGGGCAACCACAGCATCGTAGAAGCCCGGAATGGTGATTCGCTTCTTGTCGTCGTGCAGCTTCCCGATC
>JBFWWA010000348.1:0-5795 GCA_050246455.1 Planctomycetaceae bacterium | reverse complement strand
CGCTCCTCCAGCCGCGGCCGATGACCGCCGTCTTTCCGACCGGTGAGAATCCTGCGAACTGCGTCCACGAGCCGGGCTCCTTGCTGAGCTCGGGAGCGATCTGGCGACGTTCGCTTCCATCGGCTCGAGCGATGACGGCACGCATCGTGACTTCGTTCGCATGGCGTCCGCCGGGAAGATTCGTGCGCAGTTCAGTGTAGCCGACAAGACCCTTGAGCGGGTTCTGCTCGGCTTGCAGATCGAGGCCAGCAATAACCACTGACGATGCAATCAGAAACCGGCAGAAACTGCCGAAGCCGGGGTGAACTAGCCGCATGGTAGTACCTTCGCAGCAGAGAATGAGCAGACCGATGGTCGCCAGTATAGCGAGGTCAAGTCGCAAAAACTCTCGGGAAATCAACCACATTTCGGCGAACCCGGCGGACGTCATTCCTGTCACAACGGTGCGGCGATGACGTGACGTTGCTGCGATTGCTTCAGGAAACCTCGAGCGAGTTCGGTCTGAGAAAATCTCGCGGGCCCCTCTTCACCTGATTTGGAGTGGCTGCTAATATCTGAGCCCTCACCCCGATGTCTTCTCTCTCACTGCTCGCTGCCACCACTCCATTGCTCCCTCGATGAACATTGCTTTGCAGGACTGCGCGTCCCCGGCGTCCGGGGAAACCGCGACCGATTCATTTGCGCGCGAGGCCTCTCCTCGTGCCGCCGCATTGCGCCACGATCTGCGTGCGAGTGTCGGCGATGGGATGTTTCACGGCTGCATGGTCGGACTCGGCGAGACCTATCTCCCGGCGTTTGCGCTGGCGGTGGGGCTCGGTGAACTGACCGCGGGATTCGTGGCGAGTTTGCCCCAGCTTGCCGGCGGAATCATGCAGCTTGTTTCGCCCCGGGCGATTGCCAGGCTCGGTTCCCACCGTCGCTGGATTGTGCTGTGTGCCCTCGTTCAGGCGGCCAGTTTTCTGCCGCTGGTTTTCGCCGCGTTTCAGGGCTGGATTTCCGGAATCGGTGTCCTGCTGGTTGCGACGATCTACTGGGGAACGGGTCTCGCGGGTGGACCGGCCTGGAATACCTGGATCGGAACGATCGTGCCGCGCACGATTCGAGCTCGGTATTTCTCGTGCCGCACGCGTTTGAATCAGGCGGCAATCCTGGGCGGGTTTCTGACCGGAGGCTTTGCGCTGCAGTACGGCGCGGCACTCGGCACGCCGCTTACGGCGTTTGCATTTCTGTTCCTGCTTGCGGGAATCTGCCGGCTCGTCTCCGCGTGGTTCTTATCGAGACAGAGTGAGCCCGAGCCGATTCCGCGCAACATGCGCCGCATTCCTCCCGCGGAAATGTTCTCTCGGCTCTGCCGCGGCGGCGAAGGGAGGTTGCTCCTCTACCTTTCGCTTGTGCAGGGTGCGGCTTACTTCGCGGGCCCCTACTTCGCTCCATTCATGATCCGCGAACTCCAACTGACCTACGGACAATTCGTTTGGCTGATTGCCGCGGCGTTTGTTGCGAAGGTCGTCTCGCTCCCGCTTTTCGGACGCCTCGCGGCAGTCTGGGGCGCGCGGCGGCTCCTTTGGGTCGGTGGGATCGGCATTGCTCCGTTTGCGGCGCTCTGGCTCGTTTCCAATCACATCGCGTGGCTCACGTTCGTGCAGTTGATGGCGGGGACGACCTGGGCCGCGTATGAGCTGGCGGTGCTTCTCTGCTATTTCGAATCCGTTAAGGCCGAAGAGCGGACCAGCATGCTGACGACATTCAACCTGGCGACGACAGCCGCCATGGTCATCGGCTCGCTGCTGGGCGGAGCACTGCTGAAGTTCCTCGGCCCCAGTGCCTCCACATATTATTTGATATTCGCGTTATCGACCGTGTTTCGTTTCGCGACCTTGCTTGTACTGCGCACCGTGCCCGAGATCCTCGTGGCACCGCGACCGGTGGCCGTGAGGACGATCGGCGTCGATCCCACCAGCGGCTCAATCTCTCGACCGATTCTGCAGGACATGGCAATCGCCGACTTCGTCACCTCCGAGGGTGCAATGTCCGCCATCGGGGAGCCGGTTCTGCTGGAAGTCGAGGCTCTGGCCGAGGAGAATGCCGTTGTGGAAGAGGCATTCCTGGCCCGTAAGAGCGCTTGACGACGCCGGCACGCACCATGCCGATTGAACTCGTCGAAACCCGAATCGGTAACGTCCTGACGCGCACCAGCGGCTATCTGCGGAGCGTGACATCGCATTCCCTGCAGCCGTATCGCGGCTGCACCTTTGGAAACGCCCTCTGCGGCGTCGGCTGCTACGTTCAACACAACCGGCATCTGCTCGGAGGGCGGCGCTGGGGCTCGTTTCTGGAAGTTCGGACGAATGCGGCGGAGTCGTATACCGAAAACTATCAACGCGAGTCCCGCTGGGCACGCCGCACACCGATTGACGGGAACGATCGCCCCGGAGAATTCTCGATCTTCATGTCGAGTGCAACCGATCCGTTCGTGCCGCAGGAGTTCCAGTTCGGCGTGACTCGGAGGGTGCTCGAATCAATGCTCGATCATCCCCCTGATCTGCTTGTCCTGCAGACGCATTCGCCGCGCGTTGTCGATTACCTGGAACTGTTGCAATCAGTCGCAGAGCGGTCCCGGTTGCGGGTGCACGTTTCCATAGAGAGTGACCGTGACTCTCTCCCGGGGCTCCCTCCCCCCGCGGCGAGCGTTGTCCGCCGCCTGGACGCCTGCGCCACACTGAGGCAAGCCGGACTCGAGACCGTTGTCACCGTTTCCCCCCTGCTCCCGATCGAGAATCCCTCCCGGTTCTTCAGTTCGATTGCCGTGGTCGCGGACGCTGTCGTCATTGACCATTTCATCGAAGGGGATGGGTCATCCGACGGAGGGCGGACCTTGCGGACGCCACTGCCCGCAGCCATGCGATCGATCGATCCGGAGTCGACGACGATCGGATATCGCGACCGGATAGTCGAAATCGCCCGGCAATTTCTGCCGAATCGTGTCGGCGTGAACATCGATGGTTTCGCGGGTCGATACGCCTGATTTCGGGCCCGCAAACAACGACACGGCCTGTCCTAAATGGCTTTGCGGTTGTGCGTTGCGAACACTTCGCAGGCGAACCTTCATTTCTGTCAAGCTGCTGTTGGACTTTGCCGATAATAACGAATAGCGCGAATACAGCGACTTTCCGCGCGGAATTGTCGTCCAAGGGGGGGCGGCTGTTTCTCGAAGTTTCGGTTCCTTTGCAAAGGCCATCGAAAACGGTTGAGAGCAGAGCTTGGAATCAACGCGCTACTGTTTCCGTAGAGGAGATATGGCCGTGTCAAAGCTCTCTTGGCTGCATGCGGGTCTACTGACGATTGCCAGCGCTTCGCTCGCCGAAGCCCAGCAACCGTACGTCCCCCAGCGCTACCCCCAGCTCTTCGCCCAGGCACCGACGCCGGACGCTCCGCAAGGACAGCCGATGCCGCCGGGTATTGCGCCGGAGGGAACGGCACCTTCCACTGGCCAAACTCCGTCTCCTCAATCCCACGTCCCGATGCCGCAGACCGGTCCCGGTGGACCGTCGACATACGAAGGTCAGATGATCTACGGTCCGAACGGCCAGATGATCGCGCCGGATCAGGCGTTTTCCATGCAGGGACCGGACGGTATGCCCGGCCCGGAAATGTATGATCCGAACGGTTACTCTCCTGGCCCATACGGAGGACAGCCGTGGCAGGGTGGACCTCCTCGAGGGTGGCATGGACACCACCGCGCCGGGTGGGGGCATCCTGGTGCGCCCCACGGATTCGGCGGCGATCCCTGTGCCGACCCCGGTTGCTCCTGTCATCACGGCGGCGTCTGCCAGTCACAGATGCAAGCAGGCTGCCCTCCGCTCTGGTACCTGCGAGCCGAGGGGGTCTGGCTGAGTCGGAATGATCAGCCGACGCGGAATCTCTCCGTATTCGACGACGACGGCAACCACGCGCTCGAAGATCGCATCGTCCTCAGCACGCGCGATCTCGACCCGGGCACCGCGCCGGGAACTCGCATCGTCCTGGGACGTTACCTCAGTGAGCGGACGAGCCTCGAAGGAAGCTTCTACGGCCTTCACGACTGGGACGACCGCGTCGCGACGCCTCTTGAGGAATCGGCACAGCCCTACAATGCTTACTTCGGGGACGACGACGAATCGAGCTTCGACGTGAGCGCGTTTTCCGGTTCCGCACAGCAGGAAGTGTCGTTTGATTCGAACTTCAACAGCGCGGAATTCGGTCTGCGGCGCTGGATGCGCTCCGACACATCGCTTCTGCTCGGCTTGCGATACATGGGAATCGATGAGCGTCTGACGTTCCTGTCGCACGACGACGGTCCGTCGGATCCCTCTTCAATCGGACTGTACGACATCCGCACCGAAAACAATCTGTTCGGTGTGCAGGTCGGGACCGAATATGTCCATCAGATCGGTTGGCATTGGCTGTACTTCAATGCCGAGGCCAAGGGAGGGTTGTTCCTCAACAAGGCAACGCACGACAGCCAGTTCTTTGTGTCGACTCCTTCCTCGGCTTCGGACTCGACTGAGGAGGACAGCCTCGGATTTGCACGCAATGCGGAGTTCAGCATTGGTCTGACGGCGCAGCTGACCGAGCACTTCAGCCTGCGTGGCGGTTGGACCGTCAACTACATCAACGGGCTCGCCGTCGCCGCCGATCAGATCGACACCACGCCGCACCGCGTCAATTCGCGCGAGTACATCAACGACGAAGGGACCGTGATTTATCACGGAGCCTACTTCGGCGGCGAGTGGATTTTCGACTGATCCGGTCGGCCGCGACAGCAATTCTGAGAGTCCGCCCGTCCCGTGCTTTCCGGGTGTATCCGCCGGGAAGCCGTGCAGTCTGTTCGTCGAAATCGCCGATTCTGGCTCTCTCCAGGAACGTTGAATCCCAAGCCATGCACGCGGGTGCGGCATCGTGTATTCTGGATGGGACGCGCCGCGGCGACTCAATGTTCCGCGTCTGACGCGCGAACGGGTCTGGTCGTCAGTTCTATCGGAAAGCGGATTGAATGGCACGGTGTCTGGTTACGGGGGGCGCCGGCTTCATCGGAAGCCATCTCACGGAACGACTGCTCGAACTGGGAAATGAAGTCACTGTACTCGACGACCTTTCGACAGGACGTCGCGACAACCTCGAGCGCGCTTCAGCTCATCCGAACTTTCGCTTCCGATCCGGTTCGATCACCGATCCGGTGTTGCTCGCGGAAGTCGCGACGGGCGTCGATGTAATCTATCACATGGCGGCCGCCGTCGGCGTGAAGCTCGTCGCCGATGATCCGGTTCGGACCATCGAAACGAATATTTACCCCACCGAAGTCCTGCTGAGAGTGGCTGCTCAAGGCGGACAGCGGATGTACCTCGCTTCCACGAGCGAGGTCTACGGGAAGAATCCACGTGAGCGCTGGACGGAGGAAGACGATCTGTTTCTCGGTCCCACTTCGCGGCCCCGCTGGGCATACGGCTGCTCGAAGGCGATCGACGAGTTTCTCGCACTCGCTTATCACCGAAAGTTCAATCTCGGCGTCGTCGTGGGGCGGTTCTTCAACGTGGTTGGTCCGCGACAAGTCGGCCATTACGGAATGGTGATCCCGCGATTCGTCGATCAGGCACTCGACGGAGGGCCGGTCGTCGTTTATGACGACGGCGGGCAGGTCCGCTGCTTTGCGCACGTGCGGGAAGTCGTCGACTGCGTCATCCGCCAGATGGAAACTCCGGCCGCGGTCGGGCGCGTCTTCAATATTGGAAGTGATGAACCAGTTACCATCCGCAGGC
>JBFWWA010000347.1:0-5798 GCA_050246455.1 Planctomycetaceae bacterium | reverse complement strand
TGACCATGCCACTTTCGCTGACCGCAGGTCTTTCGTTTAAGGGGGAGACCTGCGGTCGCGCAGCGTGGCTCGGTCGGGAGACCGGCCACAACAGAACACAGCGTGGCTCGGTCGGGAGACCGGCCAGATTGAAAGTTTGATCGATGATCACTGACGTCAATGTGCACCTCTCACGGTGGCCGTTTCGGAGATTGCCGGAGGACAGCACGCCGCGGCTCGCTGAGCGGTTGCGCCGTAACGGCGTCACGCAGGCGTGGGCAGGAAGTTTCGATGCGCTGCTGCATCGCGATATCGCTACGGTCAACTCGCGGCTGACAGAAGAATGCCGCGGCTCCGGTGGATTACTGCTGCCGTTCGGCACGGTCAATCCGATACTGCCGGATTGGAAAGAAGATCTGCGGCGCTGTGTCGAGGTGCACCGGATGCCGGGAATCCGCCTCTATCCGAACTATCACGGTTACACACTCGGCGACGGGATTGCGGCAGAGCTGCTTTCACTCGCGGACGAACGAAGCCTGATCGTGCAGATTGTCGCGAAAATGGAAGATGAGCGGACGCAGCACCCGCTCGTGCGCGTGCCGGCGGTCAATCTCAAGTCTCTGGTCGCGCTTGTGAAGTCGCGACCGAAGCTACGCGTGGTGGTACTCAACGGACTGATGCCGCTGCAGTCGCAACTCGTCGGCGAGCTGGCGGCAGCGGGGAATGTTTCGTTCGACATCGCCACGCTCGAGGGGGTCGGCGGCATCACAAACCTGCTGAAAGCGGCACCGCTCGAACGAATCCTCTTCGGCTCGCACGCCCCGTTCTTCGTCTGGGAATCCGCTCAGCTCAAGCTGAAAGAATCGGAGCTCGGCGCGCATCAGTCGGATGCAATTACGCACGAAAATGCGAAACGCCTGCTCCCGTAGGGTGGGCCGAGGCTTTGCGAGGCCCACCATTCACGCGACGCCAACCAATTGGCGGGCCGCGAAGACTTGGCCCACCCGACTCGCCTACGCCCCCGATTCCGCGACGAGGTGCTTCTTCACGAAGTCTTCGTCGAGCGTGACGCTGAGGCCGGGGCGGTCCGGGACGGTGATGACGCCGTCCACCGCGTGCAGCTTTTCGATCGTCAGGTCGGTTCGGAGCGGCAATTCTTCCACGCAGTCCTCGAAGAGAAATGCGTCGCGGCAAGTCGCGAGCCAATGCAGACTCGCGGCCACCGTGAGCGGACTCGTGTAGCAGTGGTTACAGAGGCGTGCGCCGATCTCTTCGACGCGGGCCCGGATGTAGACGGAGTCGGTGAAGCCACAGCGCGAGAGATCGACCTGGTAGACGTCGAGTGCGTGGCGGTCGATGAGGGGGCGGAACGCTTCGCGGCCGCATTCCGCTTCACCCGCGGCGATCGGCACGGGAGAACGATCGCGCAGCCAGACGTAACCCTCGACGTCGCTCGGTCGCAGAGGCTCTTCGAGCCAGCCGATCTTGTATTCGGAAAACGCGTGCGCCCGCGCGAGTGCGGTGCGGGCGTCCCAGACGAGGCCGGCATCGATGAGAAGGGTCGCATCATCGCCGATTCCTTTACGCGCACCCTTCACGAGGTCGATGTCGAGCTTCTCGGACTGCCCCATCGGCTCCCAGCCGAACTTCACGGCGCGGTAGCCGGCTTCCCGCCAGCGGGCGCCGATATCGGTCGTCGCAGCGCCATCCTTGCCGAAGAGAATCGACGCGTACGCTTTGATCTCGCTGTGCTGCTTGCCGCCGAGGAGCCGGTGGATCGGCTCGCCGAAATGCTTTCCCTTGAGATCCCAGAGCGCCATATCGATCGCCGCCATCGCGGAAATCGTCACCGACGTGCGGCCGAAATAGACGGTTCCCCGATACATTTTCTGCCAGAGCCGTTCGATCTCGAGAGGATTCTCGCCGATGAGGAGCTCGCGGAGTCCGCAGGCGATGTTGTGACTGAACGGCGCGTCGACGATCGCCTTGACGACTTCGGGAGAGGAGTCCGCCTCGCCGATTCCTTCGAGTCCGTTATCGGTGCGGATGCGAACGAGGACGGCGTCCTGGCAGCTCGCGGTTTTGGCGGTGACGGAGCCGACGCGCAGCACCTGGCAGACGACATGCGTAATCTTCATCGGGTCGAATTCTCCTCAGGCGCCGCGGACTGGCGCGTCTCATCGGGACTGACTCGCGACAATTTCCGGACCCTCAAATAGCCGGGCGGAATGTTGCCTCGTTCGTCATAAAGATAGTGACGGGGGGTGCTGCTGTCGATTGCCTCGCCGAAATGCTCGAGGGCGTAGGCGGTCATATTGTCGACATCGAATTCCGAGCCGAAGCAGTAGACGTCGGGTCGTTCAAACAAGGCGCGGTAGAGGTTCTCGATCCCGGCGTTCTTGAGCTGCGCGTGATAGTGCGGGCTGTCGACGTTCCAGCCGACGCCGATGGTATTGAGCTCCCTCGCGGCGGCCGGAGTGCGGAAGGATGGTCCGGCCCAGTTGAGGGGATATTCCGAACCCCAGGCGACCAGGACCGGGCGAGTTTCTTTGCGGAGGTCGTTCGCGATCCGGGCTGTGAGATGTTCGAAGGAATTGCGCTTCGCAACGTTCGACGCATTGAGTAAGACGTGGAGCTGCGTGGCCTGGTAGACGCCGATCGTGTAGCCGGTCGCGACGACGAGCATGCACGCGGCAGCGAGCCATCGGAAGCGGGGACTGCCTTGCGTCTCGGTTGCCGCGGCTCTATCGGAGCACCGTCGCCAGGCGAGGGCACCGTAGAAGACGACCGCACATGCGGCGTAGATGGCGGGAATGGTGACGCGCGAGGCGAGTTTCGCATAAATGGAAAAGTAGAAGAAGATCGTCCAGATGAAACCCCAGACGATGACGGCCAGGAGCGTGCACCGCCACCGGGCCCCCGCTGCAAGGACGATCGAGAGTAAACCGTTCAGCGTTCCAATGAGAAGATACGGCCAGAACGCCCACAGGTACTGTTCGCGATGTTCACGGGCTTGTGACGGAGTTCGCGCGACGCGCCCGAACCGGGCCTGCAGTGAGCGGAGCGTGCGCTCATTCGCAATCTCGTCGTCGGCCAGATAATAGTGCCGGAACATGTTGAAATCGTTCTGAGTCCAGCCGACGCGGTCGAAGAAGAACTGCGCATTGGGTGCGAACTCTATGGCGGGGAAGTCGTACAGTTCCGCCCGAATCTGCTGCACACCTCGAAATGCTTTCCACTCGGGATCGCGCGCGTAGACCGAAGCGTCGTACACCACCACTCCGAAAGAGACGACGCCGGCCAGGATGAACGGCGCGACGCCCCAGCGGGATGGTGCACCGCCGCTCTCACGTTTCCATCGCAGAATGTCGAGAGCGACGAGCGGGGCCGAGATGAGGATCGCAAACTGAAACGCCTGCACGCGAATCATCGCCGAAAGAACGAGGAGTGCGACGCCGACGAATGTCGTGAAGTTTGACCTTCGCTGTCCTTCAGCGCGGCCGCTCAACAGCAGAAGGATGCCGGCCACGCCCGCCATCAGGGCGGTTGAAGTGAACTGAAACTCCAGCAGCATCCGGACTTCAAAGAGAGCAAAGAGCAGCAGTCCCGCCATCCATGCCGACCGATCGACACGATGGCTGACGAATGCAAACAGACGTGCGGCCGACGACAGCAGATGCACCCCCATCAAATAAAGCGAGTACCAGTCGATCGACTGGTTCCACGTGTAGAGCGTGCTCAGAACTTTGCCGATGAAAACGTTGGTGAAGACGAGCCGGTCCGATGGCTCCCCCGTCATCAGCCCGGAGACGATCTGCATCATTGCGGCATCGTCGCCCGATTCGTACACCGGGGTGGCCGTCGCGAGAAAGGCGGCGAGTAGAACCGCCGTCAGCGCGAAGCATTGCAGCCATTTTCTGCCGGGCCGCAAAGCATCCGCGTCGGGGAGCGGAGGACTCATGGCTGTTCCCCCGGCGTTGTTGGCGGAGCCGGGTCATCCGAGGATCCGTCGACGCGCAGCTTTCGCATCACGATCATTCGCGGTCCGACGGGCTCGGCATGTTCGTAAACGTAGTATCTTGGAGCGCTGCTGACGACATTCACTCCGTAATGCTGCCGCAAATAGCCCTTGAGGAACGACGTATCCTCCTCCGACGACATGAGGAGGAATTCGGGGCGATCGAGAATTGCCTGGTAGATGTCGGTAACCTGATGTTTCGCGAGCAGGCCGGCCAGAAGTGGGCTGTGAACATTCCACCCCAGGCGGATCATCGAAAGCTGCAGAAGTTCGGGGCGCACGGAGAAGACATAGTCCCAGAGGAACGGCATCTGCCGCTTCCAGACGACGTACACGGGCTTCGGGTTCGCCTGAGCGTTGTGATCGACAATTTCCTGAAACGTGTGCTGGAACGCGAGATTGCTGATGCGATTGTTGTTGTGCGTCAGGGAGTACTGCGCGGTGATGATGTAAACTGCCGCGGCACTGATCCCCACGATCGAGACTTGCCAGGCTCGGAACAGCTTCTGTGGAAACCGCCAGCGATCGACGATTCCGGCGAGCCGTTCCGGCAGCGGCCTCTCTCTTGACGTCGCGTGAATCATCACGAATGCGATACTGAGGCAGGCGAGCGTCGGGATTGTGACGCGATGTTCGAGCTTTCCGTAAATGCCGAGATAGACGAAGAGCGCCGCAACGACAGACAGCTGCGCGAACGCGGCGGGGGCGATCTGCACCCAGCGGCGTGACGCAAGTGTGAGGACGATCGCAAGAACTGAAAGCGTGAGCATCACCTGTCCGCGAAAGAAGTAGAGATGCCCATGGAGATTGTCGTCCCAGACTTTTCGTTGCCCCTGCGCCGAACCGAACAGGTCGAGGACGCGCGCGAGCGTTTCAGGCGAAGCGGTTTGATCGCTGACGGCAAAGAAGTTGCGGAAGGCGTAGTAATCGACGTCGTTCCAGCCGACGCGGCGAAAGAAGAACCGCGTGTTGTCGGCGAAGTCGACGACCGGAAAGTCCTGCATCCGACCGCGCATCGCATTGTAGGCGACGAACTCCCGCCACTGCGGATCGCGACGATACTCCCAGCGATGGTACATGAGGAGCAGCAGCGAGAAACCGATCGCGATGCCTGACCAGAGAATCAGCCGGCGCGAGGGGCGCCGCAGCCAGGCGGCGAGGACCAGCGGCGTGGAAAGGCAGACGACGAGAATGAACGCCTGTTCGCGCACAGCGGCTGATGCCATCAGCAGCAAAGTGCCGAAGGGGACAGCGAGGGGAAACGAGCGCGGACGGTATCGCGATTCGGCGGTCAGTAGCAGCATCGCGCCGGCCCAGCCGGTCATGATGGCGGTCGATGTGAACTGGAAGTTCATCAGCATCCGCGCTTCGAAGCCGACAAAAATCAGAAAGTAAAAACAAAGCGCGATGCGGACGGTTTCGAGCCGCAGGAAGCACCAGAGCAGGCTCGTCATCGCCGCGAAATGGAGCGAGAAAAGATAGAGCGAATACCAGTTCGCCGCCGGGTAATGCTCGTAAAGCCATCTGAGCGCGCGGCCGATGAGTATGTTCGTGAAAACGAGATACTCCGACGGCCGGCCGGTTTCGACGCCGTTGGCAATCTGCATCAGCGCGGTGTCGTCGTTGGATTCGTAGCAGATGGCGGCGAAGGAAAGAAAGCTGCCGAACAGGGCGACATTCACCGCGAATGCAACGATCGCGGCGATCCAGGGACGATCTGCAAGCGCGCGCCGATCGGCCTCCGGAAGAGTGCCGGACTTAGGAAGCAAGCGAGGTTCAGCAGCAGGGAGCGACAAGGTTC
>JBFWWA010000346.1:0-5804 GCA_050246455.1 Planctomycetaceae bacterium | reverse complement strand
AGCTCGCCTACAGCATGCAGGTTTCGGTCCCGGACCTGATGGAAACGTCGCACGAAACCCGCGCAACGCAGGAAATGTATGGCCTCTTTGACGACTACGAGCAGACGCGCATCTACGGAAGGCAATGTCTCGTCGCGCGCCGGCTCGTCGAACGCGGCGTCCGCTTCATCGAGCTCACCTGTCCCGGAGTCGGAGTCGATCGCTGGGATCAGCACAGCAATCTGCTCGACGGCCACAATCGCAATGCCAGCGCGACCGACAAGCCGATCGCGGCGCTGCTCACCGATCTCAAATCGCGCGGCCTGCTCGACAACACACTTGTCGTCTGGGCCGGCGAGTTCGGCCGCACGCCGATGGCTCAGGGAACCGACGGCCGCGACCACAACCCGTTCGGATTCACCATCTGGATGGCCGGCGGCGGCGTAAAAGGGGGCTTCGCCTACGGCGCCACCGATGAATACGGCTACTACGCGATCGAGAACAAACTCGAAATTCACGACCTGCACGCGACGATGCTGCACATCCTCGGCATCGATCATACGAAGCTCACGTTCCGGCACAGCGCCCGCGACATGCGGCTCACCGATGTTTTCGGTCACGTGGCGCACGACTTGCTGTCGTAATCGGCCGGCTCCGCAAACAGCAGAACCGTTGAATTTCCATCTCCCGGCTTAGCCATGAAGTCCAACCCGATCACAACCGCATTCCAGTGGATTGCCGGTCACGAAATCAGTGTGCTCGTCGGCTTTGCGATCATCATCGGCGGTTCGTGGGCCTTCATCGAACTCGCGGATGAAGTGGCCGAAGGTGAGCTGCAGGCGTTCGACGACAAAGTGCTCCTCTCGATGCGCGACGCGGACGATCCGTCCAAGCCGTGGGGGCCCCCCTGGTTCGTCGAAACGGTCCGCGATGTGACGGCGCTCGGCGGATACTTCTTTCTCTGCTTTGTCACCTTTTCTGTTGCGCTCTACCTCGGCACGGAACGCAAATTCATCGCGATGGGGTTCCTGCTGAGCGCGGTCATCGGGGGCTATATTCTGATGAGGCTCCTCAAAATGGCTTTCGATCGCCCTCGACCCGACGTGGTGCCACACCTCTCTGAGGCGCTTTACACCAGCTTCCCCAGCGGACATTCGATGATGTCGGCGGTGGTTTTTCTCACACTCGGGGTGCTGCTCTCGAACCTCGAGACGACGTGGCGTCTCAAGGTTTACTTCCTGCTGCTCGCGCTCTTCCTGACGTTTCTTGTCGGAATCAGCCGCGTCTACATGGGGGTGCACTACCCGACCGACGTGCTTGCCGGCTGGGCGTGCGGATTCGTCTGGGCCACCATCTGCGCGCTCGTCGCCAAATTCATGCACAACCGCGGCCGGCTTGAGCAGGAATCCTGAAACACGCACGATAACGATCGGGCAGGGGGCTTCCCCGTAAAGATCGATCGGCTACTTCAGCCGCCATCCGTCATTCAGGACGGCGTCCTTCGGCACGCAGATAATGCCGTCCCGGATCACCGCCCCCTCGAGGTCGCGGTCAGCGAGCGCGTTCCCCCCGACTTCGATACGAACGTTCCGGCCGATACGGCAGTTTTTGTCGACGATGGCTCCGTCGATGTGCGTCCCGTCTCCCACGCCGACCGGCGGAATCCCCTGACCCCGGTTGAGCGCGATCACTTCCGCCGACTGATAGTAGTCGGCTCCCATCAGAATGGAATTGCGGATCACGACGTCGCGGCCAATGCGGCAGCGCAAACCGATGACGCTGTTCTCGATGACGGCTCCCTGCTCAATGACGCAGCCGTCCGAAAGGAGACTCCCTTTGACCGTCGCTCCGTCAATACGCGTCGGCGGGAGCGAACGGGCATGAGTGAAAATCGGCGAGTTGTCCGAAGCAAACTCGAACGGAGGGTTCGGAGTCGCCAGGGCGAGGTTCGCTTCGTAGAACGACTTGATCGTTCCAATGTCTTCCCAGTACCCGTCGAACGGAAACATCTGCACGCGGCGCGTGCGGATCGCGGCCGGAAAAACTTCCTTGCCGAAATCCTGGTATTCGGTCTTTTTGAGGAGGTCGAGCAGTGTGTCGCGGTTGAAGAGATAGATCCCCATGCTCGCCAGGCAGTCGCGTCCGTGGCTCTTGATCCCATGCTCATCGAGCCAGGCCGGTTCGGTCCGAACCAGCTTGAGTTCCTCTTCACTCTTTGGCTTTTCCAGAAACCCGGCGACCCGGCCGGTATCGTCAATTCGCATGATTCCAAACGCGGCCGCCTGCGCGCTCGTTACCGGAATTGCAGCGATCGTCACGTCGGCCTTCGTCGCGCGGTGCAGATCGAGCATCTTCTCGAAATCGATCCGATAGAGCTGATCGCCCGAGAGGATTGCGACGTAGTCGATACCGTGCTGTTCCAGATATCGGAGGTTCTTGCGAACCGCGTCGGCCGTTCCCTGATACCAGTTGGCCCCCTCGTTCGTCTGCTGGGCCGCCAGAATCTCGACGAAGCCCCGGTCGAAACGGTCGAATTTGTACGTCTGCCGGATGTGGCGGTGCAGGCACACGGAATTGAACTGCGTCAGCAAATAGATCCGGTTGATTCCGCTGTTGAGGCAGTTCGAAATCGGAATGTCGATCAGACGATACTTCCCCCCCAGCGGCACCGCCGGCTTCGAGCGATACTGGGTGAGAGGAAATAGACGGGTTCCCTTGCCGCCGCCGAGAACCAGGCTGACCACATTCCGCATATCGGGTTCGTCCGAACTGAAATCTGATGGAAACCGACCCGGCAGACCCGTCGAGTCGAGGAGAACGGAGCATTACAAGATGCCATATTCTAACGCAGCGCATCAAAACTGCACGCATCAATCTCCGCGATTCGAAACTCGATCTCCACAAACTGCTTTCCGGCAGTTTCGGCCGAGACTACAGTGGAGGGCAGGCCCTCCGCCCCCCCCTCGAACGGCGATCCGCGAAATCCATGAACGAAGAATTCTTCGACGTCGTCGACCCGAACGATAACGTTATCGACCAAGCCCCCCGCTCGTTTGTGCACGCAAAAAAGCTGCTGCACCGCGCGGTCAGCATCTTCGTTTTCAATTCGCGGGGAGAGCTTCTGCTGCAGAAAAGGTCCGCCTCCAAGGATGAATATCCCGGCTGCTACACCTCGTCCGCCTCGGGGCATGTTTCCGCCGGAGAGACTTACGACGAAACCGCGCCGCGCGAATTGGCCGAGGAGCTCGGTATCTCCGCGCCGCTCGAATACCTCACGAAGTTTCCCGCCGGCTCCGAAACGGCCAACGAACACACCGCGCTTTACCGAACGACGACCGATCTGGCTCCGCAACCCGATCCGGGAGAGATCGAAAGTGTGCTGTACGTTGGCCTGTCCGATCTGCGGCGGCAGGTGGAAACCGAGCCGGACCTCTTCACGCCGCCGTTCCGTACCGCCTTCCGCTGGTACTGCGATCGATTCGCTCCGGAATTGAAATCATCGTGAAGTCGATCGCCAGGGTGGCATGCCCTCGGCTTTGTGAGGACATGCTTTTTGATGCGCTATGCCGAACATTCCACAACGGGCGGCCGGTGCAAAACGAAGTGTGCCCCGGAATCGCACGGACATTCCGACGGCAGAGTTCAAGCGGGTCCGCAGTATTAACCGCTCGGCAAGTTGTTGCGGTCCGCGCAGTGAACTCTACAGCTTTGGCGTTACGCCGCCCCAGATCCCCTCGAAGTGAATCTCCGATAGCGGTCGACGGCTGCGCGGCGACTCTTCGCGGCGGCGCAGAGATTCGTCGACCCCCGCTCCGGTCGCATGGTAGCCAACCGCGATCATCGTCAACGGTTCGAAGTTGTCCGGAATCTTGTAGAGTGCACGGCACTTGTCCGGATCGAAGCCCGCCATCTGATGTCCCGCCAGTCCGAGCGCGGCCGCCTGCAGCACAAGATTCTCATTCGCCAGGCCGACGTCATGCTGTGCGTGCCGGTTCGGCTTGCCGTTCCGGCTGAACTTGAGCGATGCCACCGCAAGAATGAGGACCGACGCGTTCTTCGCCCACACGGCATTCGCCTCGGCGAGACAACTCATCAGCTTTGAGAACTCGGCGGCATCATCGCGCACAGCGACAATGTAGCGCCACGGCTGCTCGTTGTAGGAAGAAGGCGCCCAGCGTGCGGCTTCGAGCAAGCTGCCGAGCATCTCCCGCGAAATCGGGCGGTCGTCGAACGCGACCGGGCTCCAGCGATCGCGAATGAGCTCATGCAGCGGGAATTGCGAATCGGCGGGCGAATTCATCGGCGTTCAATTCCTGAATCTCGCCGGCTGCCCCGAACGTTTCTGCCCGGAACGCTTGAAGTGGGCGATACTGGACTCGAACCAGTGACCTCACGGATGTGAACCGTGCGCTCTAACCAACTGAGCCAATCGCCCGGACGCGGCCAAACAGGCCACAACCGATTTTTACCGACTCATGCCGATGATCGCAAGGGGTGCGGAACGTGCTGTGATCTCGCCAATTTCCGCCCGCGAAGCAGAAGTGTAATTCGGGCACCCCGTGCCTGACGCTCGTACGCCAAACGCGTGATGTCAGGCACCCCGTGCTTGACCTGCAAATATGATGATCTACTCTTTCACTGCGGCGGCACCGGGCGATGAAAGCTGATCGACTTTCTTCCAGTCGATGATCTCACCGAGCACGGGCCACACATTCGATGTATATCGAAGATACGTGAATGTTGTCCAAAGGTAGCCCCACCAGGCCCCGACGATAAACCAGATCAACACCGTCATGTTGACCGCATAGACCAGATAGGCGAGTGCCGCACAGTACAACGTGAAGACCGCATGCCGCTTCCAGTTTTTTGCGAACAAACCCGCGATGGTGGGGGGATGCTTTCGATAACTGCTGTAAGCCGCCAGCATCATCGATTGCATTCGGTTCAATGGCATGGATTCCCGTTCTCAAAAGAGAATCGCAGGTCAGGCACGCGGTTCCCGACCGACCTGTAAGGAACGCCTCTGCGACATACGCTGTCTGTACCGATTCCCGGCCAGCAGTACGAGCGAGGAGTCATTTCACGCGAGCGGCCTGTCCCACACGGCCAAAATTATCGGTGAAGATGAAATCCTTCTTCGAAATCGAGCGGACGGCGAAGTCGAATTCTTTTCCGGCGCGCCCTTTTTGTACTGATGTTCGAATGCGAAAGCTCAGCTCGCCGTTCTCCACCTTCCAGTTTCCGTTCGAGATCGGAGTTTGCACAAACATCTTCTGGAACAGCCGAATCTCCTGGACTTCTCTCACCGTGCGAAAAGTTCCGTCGCTGTTGAAGATCACAAACAATGCGCCGATCTGGTCCGTGTATTTCCAGGTCCCGACCAGCAGCTCTTTGACTTGTGCATCGGTGAGCACCGTGGCAGCCGTACTGCTCGGCTTCACCTTCGCTGGCGCAGTCGTCGGCGCGGGCGCCTTCGCAGGGCGTTTGAGCGTCATCAGGATCTGATTGGAATTCTCCTTGGCCGAGAATTCCGTGGGACGCTTCGACGTCTCCGGGTCGGCAAAACAAAGAATCAGTTGATCTCCATCAAATCGATAAATGCCGACAGCGTCTTTCTGATCCTTGGAACTGAGATCAATTCCCTTGGGATACTGGGTGCTGTCGATGGAGAAGATCTTGACGTGCTTCTTGCCGTCTTCCGCCCCGGTCGAAAGAATGGCATTGTCGGTAATTTCGAACTTCCCGCCGGATGGCAGCCACTCTGCGATCGCCTCCTGGGGAATCTTCTTTCCCGATTCAACGAGCTCGATTACTTCCCAATTTCC
>JBFWWA010000345.1:0-5830 GCA_050246455.1 Planctomycetaceae bacterium | reverse complement strand
CGGAAGCCCGACTGCAGCAACCCGCCGGTTCGCTGCGAGACCGGGATGTAGAGCTTCAGCGGTTCGACAAACTGGGGCGCGACGCTGCGGAGAATGGTCCGTTCCGCGAGTGACTCGCGAACGAGAAGGAAGTCGCCGTATTCGAGATAGCGCAGTCCGCCGTGAATCAGCCGCGACGAACGGGATGTCGCACCGAAGGCGATATCGTTCCGATCGACGATCCAGCAGCTGACGCCATTGAGCACCAGTTCGCGCGCGATGGCACTCCCGTTGATGCCGGCGCCGAGAATGAGAACCGGTGCGGTACGGTTACGACCCGGGAATTGGCGTGGATCATTGCTCGGCATCCGGGTCGTCCTCTCGAGATGGCCGGCCCATCCAGTAGCCCCAGATCATGTACTGCAGGGTGCCGAGGAGGACGAAGCCGCAGATGACCATCGAGAACGCGGCGATCTGCGGCAGAACGAGCGCCGTGAGGGCGTTCAGGCCGACCACGATGCCGATGAGTGCAAACAGCGCAAGAAAGGTCGGGCCGTTCTTCTGACGGCGGGAGCCGCGCGAGTCGGCCATGGTCACGCGTCTCCGGAGGCCTGCTTGTTTGCGGCCCGTTCGAGCAGCCTTTTCATTTTCCGCTGCCGGTACTCGAGCGCCTTGCTTAGCGACGTCATCACCCGTTCTTCAGTGACGACAAACCGGAGCAACCCCCCCGGGGGTTCAAAGATCAGCTTGTCCGTCACCACGATCGATCCGTCGGCCAAAGGTTCGATGAAATGTTCGTGCTCGTACCTTTTGAGCGGACCTTTGATCTGGCGTTCGACGAAGCGTCTTGGCTCGTCGAATTCGACGATCTCGTAATGCATCCGCTGTGTTGTCGGGCCATAGCCCGACATTTCGAATTCGAGCTTGCTGCCGAGCGAGAGCCGCTCCGGCGCACTGACGAGCTTCAGTCCCGCTTCCGCCGGAGTGATCTGCATCAGATTGGCGGGGCGGACCAGAAAGTCGAACGCGGCGGCTGCCGTCGAGCCGATCGTCACAGTCGCTTCAAATTCGGCCATTGAGGGCTCCCACTCCTGGTGTTCCTCCCTGCTTATTCATGGCGAAGCGCAGGTCGCTCGACCCGCGCCGTGCACCCGGTCATATTAAAGAGAGCCTGCTGAGAGGGAAAGCGGAACTCCCGAAGCGGCCGGCTTCACCAATTTGCGGACCAGACCCACCCAGCGATGCAGATTCCCGTCGACATACTCCAGGCCTGCTGGTTTCTGGCCGGCCCGACCGCGTGCGGCAAAACGGCGACAAGCCTCGAACTGGCAAAGCTGCTGGGAGCGGAGATCGTTTCACTCGACTCGATGGCGCTGTATCGCGGCATGGATATCGGCACTGCGAAACCCTCCGCCGCGGAGCGCGCCGCGGTACCGCATCATCTGATCGACGTCATTGAACCGCACCAGGAGTACAGTCTCGCGGAGTATGTCGCCGCGGCGGCATCGATCTGCAAAGACATCCTCGCGCGCGGAAGAGTCCCGCTCTTCGTCGGCGGGACGGGGCTTTATCTCCGCGGTGTGCTGCGCGGCTTCTTTGACGGCCCGGCGGCCGACTGGACGTTTCGCCGCCGGCTCGAAGCGGAAGCGGACGAGCAGGGGGAGGAGTTTCTCCACGAGTCTTTGCAACTCGTCGATCCCGCGACAGCGCGCAGGCTCCATCCGCGCGATACACGGCGCATCGTTCGCGCTCTCGAAGTCTTTCACGTGACGGGCAAGCCACTGTCCGAGCAGCAGAAGCAGACGCCGCTTCCGGTCGACCTCAGGCCGGCACACGTCTACTGGCTGCATCCTCCGCGCGACTGGCTGTACGAGCGGATCGACCGGCGCGTCGAGCAGATGTTCGCTGCGGGGCTTGTCGACGAAGTTCGCGCCTTGCTCGAGAAGCCGGAGCCGATGAGCCGGACGGCGCGGCAAGGGCTGGGGTACAAGGAAGTCATTGACCATCTTGAAGGGGGCTGCAGTCTGGCCCAGACGATCCGAGACGTCCAGACCCGGACGCGCCAGTTCGCGAAGCGTCAGCACACCTGGTTCCGGAATCTCGAGGAGTGCCGGGAAGTTGCGATCAGCGGCGCGGAGGCCCCCTGGGAGCTGGCGAAGCGAATTTGGAGCGGGAAAACCACCGAAAAGGCCGGATTGCCCTAAATTGCCGGGTCTGATTAAGATACGCGCCACTCGCCCGGGCCGCGGACCTTCTTCCGTCCGAACGTGCCAATCTGATCTGATTCCGGGGATCTCATGCGCAAATCATCCATCGCATTCGTCATTCGTCGGCCCATCGCAATCGTTACGATTCTGACCGCGACGATCGGCTTCGCAGGCGGTCCATCGCTCGAGGCCGCTGACGATCTCGGAATTCGAGTGCCGGACGGGTTCGATGTTTCGCTCTTCGCCGACGACGAACTGGCGCACGATATTTTCTCGATGACGATCGACAGCCACGGCCGCGTCGTCGTCGCTGCGCCCGGTTATGTCCGGATCCTCGAAGACACAAACGGCGACGGCAAAGCGGACACCGTCAAACAATTTGCAGACGGCCCCGCCAACGGCGCGCAAGGGCTTTACTTTCACGGCAACGATCTCCTCTGCGTCGGCGATGCCGGCCTGATCCGTTATCGCGATCAGGACGGCGACGACAAGGCCGATGGACCGCCGGATGTCTTTCTCAAAATGCGCACCGGCGAGGAGCACACGTCGCATGCGATTCGTCGCGGACCCGACGGCTGGTGGTACGTCATTGCGGGCAACGAGGGGCGAATCACGAAATCGTATGCGACGAGCGAGCGCTCGCCGATTCGCGAGCCGCGCGACGGCGCGCTCCTTCGGCTTTCGCCGAATCTTTCTGCGGGTGAAGTGATCGCGGATGGATACCGCAACCCGTACGACTTCGATTTCCATTCCCTCGGCGATCCGTTCGTTTTCGACAGCGACGACGAGCGGGACGTTTCGCTGCCGTGGTATCGACCGACGCGCGTGTTTCACGCGCTCCCCGCATCGAACGCCGGCTGGGTGAGCAAGAGCTGGAAGCATCCCGACTACTTCTTCGACATGCCGCCGGTGGCGGGCTCGTGCGGGCGCGGCTCTCCGACCGGCGTCGAATGCTATCGGCATCGACAGTTCCCGGCGAAGTATCGCGGCGCGCTGTTTGTTCTCGACTGGACCTTCGGCCGCGTCCTCGCGCTGCCGCTCAAAGCGAACGGAAGTTCCTTTGCCGCGAAGCCGATCGACTTCGTCACCTCCGTCGGCAGCTTCGGATTCGCGCCGACCGATGCCGCGGTGGGGCGGGACGGAAGCTTGTACATCAGCGTCGGCGGCCGCGGCACGCGCGGCGGAGTTTACAGGATCACCTATTCCGGCCCGAACGACAGCGCTCCTGCGGAACTGCCGGGCGACACTCCCGAACAGAAACTGGCGGCGTGCCTCAACGCTCCGCAGCCGCTTTGCAGCTGGTCGCGCGCCGAATGGATGCCGCTTGCGCGCGAGCTCGGCGCCAAGGCGTTTCAAACGGCCGCCGAGAATGAAAACCTCACGGCAGAGGCGCGAATCCGCGCGATCGAAATTGTGACGGAGATGTTCGACGGTTTCGACGAAGATGCTTTGCTAAGGCTCTCGCGCACTCAGCCTGCAGCCGTCCGCGCGCGGGCCGTCTGGTCGCATGGCCGCACCGACGGCGATGATCCCGACACGGCGATCGTCGCACGCTATCTCGACGATGCGGATCCGTTCGTCCAGCGCTCCGCACTGGAAGCGGTTCTGGGCGCCGATCCTGATTCCGACTGGCAGCAGCTCATTCCCGAACTGGCAAGCCTGCTGCATGCGCGCGATCGTTCGATCCGCCAGCTCGCGGGACGAATTGCCGCGCGCCTGCCGGAAGAGTTCGATGCGATGATGACGTCGCGGCTCGCGAAGGAAGATTCGCGCGGCCGGCTGACGCGTGCGCTCGGCCGTGTCGAGCGCGGGACCGCCATCGACGAGGAATCTCTGGCGGTCGCGCTCAGCGCGCTCGATGTCGCCACCAACACGACTGCAAAGCTCGAGGCCCTGCGCGTCATCCAGCTTGCTCTGGGAGACGTCGGGCCGCGGGAGGGAATTCCGGCGGCGTTCGACGGCTACCATAGCCGGCTCGAGCTTTCCAAATCGGAACGTGTGCTCGACCCGCTGCGGATCAGGCTGGCAAAGCTTTACCCGACGCGTGATAACGACGTTGACCACGAACTCCTGCGCGTCCTCGCGGTCTTGAACACGTACAACGCCGGCCTGCTGGATCGCGTGCTCCTCGACATCACGAGCAAGTCGGATCCGGTGGAAGATATTCATCGGCTTCTGGTGACGACCCGGATCCCGGTCGACCGGACGAAGCAGCAGCAGGCGCTCATTGCCGGCGCGCTCGTCGGACTCGAAGCGAAGATCGTCAGCCGCGGTTATCGCCAGGATCAGCACTGGGACGAACGAATCGGCGAACTTTACAAGAAGCAGGTCCAGCTCGACGAAATGCTGGCTCAGTCGATGGTCGCGCAGAAGGGATTCGGCCGGCCGGGGCACGTGCTGTTCATGAGCGAGTTTCCCGCCGAACAGGTCGCTCCGGCAATCGACGCCTTCGTGCGGTCGATTATGGGGGATCCCAACTACCAGTGGACGAACAACGTCGTCTTCGCGATCGGCGAATCGGAAGACTTGAATCATCGCGAGCTGATCCGCAAACAATACGATCGTCACGGCGTCCGCAGCGCGGTCATCATGACGCTTGCCGAGAAGCCGACGGAAGAGGACCGCGAAAAGTTCATCGAAGGGCTGCAGTCGTCGCAGATTGAAGTGCTGACCGCCTGCCTCGATGCCTTTGAAAAGCTGCCGCCGCAAAAGAACGCCGCGGAGCAGGTTGCCCTCGTTGCGACGCTCCGCCGTCTCGGCGCGAACCCTGCGGAAATGAATCTGCGCGAACGGGTCGCGAAAGTCCTCGAACGGGTCACCGGCGAAACCTTCGGTTTCGAGTTCGGGGAGGTCGGCTACCGGAAACAACCGCTCGTCGTCGAGAAATGGGCCGATTGGCTGCGGCGGAATTTCCCGGAGGAGACCGCCCGACAGGAAGCGGCAGCTGCGGCCGAGATGGACCAGTTGAAGTCGCTTCTGGCGAAGGCAACGTGGGACGGCGGCGACGCGGACCGTGGTCGCAAGATTTTTGAGGCACGCTCGTGTGCCCAATGTCACGGCGGCCGGCAGGCGCTCGGGCCGGATCTCTCGGGGGTTGCGAGCCGGTTCTCTCGCGAGGATCTCTTTGCAGCTATCGTGGTTCCCGATCGCGACGTTTCGCCGCGCTACCAGACGACAATGATTCAGACGCGGGACGGCAAGACGTTCACCGGCCGGGTGATCTACGAAGCGGTTGACGGGATCATTCTGCGGAACGCGGCGAATCAGACGTTTCGCATCGAGCCCGCGGAAATTGAAGACCGACGTGCGCTCACGACATCGCTGATGCCCTCCGGACTGCTCAAGGGGATTTCGCCCTCCGACATGGCGGATCTCTACGCGTACCTTCGCAGTCTCACGAATGGGGTCGTTGCGAGCTCGACTCGGGGAGCGGAATAGCGATGCCCCGCAAATCGGGGGGCGCGAAATCGGGCCGCGGCGCACCGCCCAAGCCTGTCCGCGCCGCAAAGAAGCCGGCTCCGCGCAAACGCTGCAACGGGCTCGACGGCAAGAAGTGGATTCAGAACTCGATCAGCGTCTGGAGCGACATCCGCAAGAGCGCCGACGAAGCGCGCCTCGGGCATCCCGCGATGTTTCCGACGATG
>JBFWWA010000344.1:0-5830 GCA_050246455.1 Planctomycetaceae bacterium | reverse complement strand
CCGGCGCGGAGATCGTCGCAGAGCTCGGCGGGCTGCATCGATTCATGAACTGGGACGGTCCGATTCTGACCGACAGCGGAGGCTTCCAGGTTTTCAGCCTGGCAAGGTTGATGAAGCTCGACGACGAACGGGCCCTCTTCCGCTCGCACATCGACGGCAGCGAGTTCTCGCTCTCGCCGGAAGAGGCGATGCGTATCCAGGAACTGCTCGGGGCCGACTGCATCATGTGCCTGGACGAATGCCCGCCGCACGACGCACCGCGCAACAAGCTCATTGATGCCGTCGACCGGACGACGCGCTGGGCCGCCCGCTGCCGGGACGCCCACAAGCGGACCGACCAGGCTCTTTTCGGAATCGTGCAGGGGGGGACGGACGAGGAACTCCGCGAACGCTCCGCTCGGGGGCTGCTTCCGCTCGAGTTTCCCGGCTATGCAATCGGCGGGCTGAGCGTGGGCGAGGTGCCGGAGGCGATGTACCGAACCCTCGATTTCACTCCCCCGATGCTCCCGGTTGAGCGGCCCCGGTACTTGATGGGGGTCGGGCGACCGGTCGATATCATCGAGGCGGTCCTCCGGGGGGTCGACCTGTTCGACTGCGTGATGCCGACCCGGAATGGCCGCAACGCGATGGCCTTTACCAGCCAGGGGCCGCTCCGGCTGCGGAATCTCAAGTTTCAGCGCGACCCGGCTCCGCTCGACGCGGAGTGCGAATGCCCCGCCTGCCGGCAGTTCAGCCGGGCGTATCTCCGGCATCTGTTCATCGCGGGGGAGATGCTGGGCCCCATTCTGTTATCGTTGCACAATATCGCGTATTATCAGAAGCTGATGGCGGACTTGCGTCAGGCGATCAAAGCCGGGCGGGGAACGGAGTTCCGGGCGGTTCGGCTTGCTGCTTGGGGTGCATCGATCTAAGATACGCGCCAACTTCGAGTTGCTGCCGCCGGGCCTGCTCCAGGCCGGAGATTGCTCCCGCAGCGCCGAATTTCCCCGTCGACGACGTTCGGGAACCAGGCGGGCCTTCGTACTTCCGGCCCGCTGCCGGAAGTCGACCATTCGATGAAAGTGTGTGATGAGTTTCTGGACTTCGACGCTGAATCTGCTGGCGGATGCCGCAGCCGAAAAGCCCGCCGCACCGGCGCCCGGAGCGCAGGGGGGCGGCGATATGTTCTCGCTGCTGGCGCCGATGCTCATCATCGGCGTTCTGTGGTATTTCCTGCTGATCCACCCGCAGCGCAAAGAGCAACGGCAGCGCAGCGATCGGCTGAAGTCGCTGAAGAAGAACGATAAAGTCGTGACCATCGGGGGGATCATCGGGACGATCGTGAACATCGAGCCCGACGGGAACGAAGTTACCCTGCAGGTCAGCGACAACACGCGGATCAAGTTTCTCCGCACGAGCATTCAAACGGTGCTCTCTGAAGACAAGAAATCTGAGGAAGACGACGCGTCGAAGAACGCGAAGTCCTGATCGTATTCAACCGCTTGCACGCGGCGGAGATTTGAGCGCTCCGCGAATCACAGAGGAACGCGATAAATGATTCAATTGCCGATCGACGGGCTGCTGTTCGCCCAGGCGACCCAGACGAAAGTGGAAGTGGCTCAGAAAGCGGGCGAAGCGGCGGAAACCGGAACCTCCGGATGGGTCCTGCTGCTCGTCATTATCGGCGTCTTTGTGCTGCCGTTTGTCGCCGGGTGGCTGATTTCCCGGATGCTCAAACTCAAGGACCTTTCGTTCCGCATCGGACTCGTGCTCTTCACGGCGACGCTCGGGCTCACCCCGTTCGCCTGGAAGGTGGCCAACGGACAAAGCTGGAAAGACGCGATCCGGCTCGGCATCGACCTCGCCGGTGGTGCAAACCTCGTCTTCAAGGTCGATGCTGCGAAGGCGGAGGAGCAGGGGAAGCCGATCACCAACGAGCTCATGGGGCGTATGATCGGCGCCGTCGCTCGTCGTCTCGACCCGGCCGCGCAGGAGCAGATTACCGTCCGTCAGGTCGGTATGGACCGCATTGAAATCATCATTCCGGGAGCCGACCGCGAAGTCGTCGAGCAGAAGAAAAAGCTCGTGCACCGGCTCGGTAGCCTGGAATTCGCAATTCTTGCCAACACCCGCGAGCAGTCGCATCGCGCGATCATTGCCGAGGCCATGAAGCGTCCCGACAAGAACGTCCGCATGGGGGACCGCATTGTCGCCAGCTGGCGCGAAGCGGCCTGGGAAACCAAACCCGACGGCACGCTCGTCCAGAAGGATATCGGCGAGGGTGGCGACGTCGTGACGCGGCCCGTCCAGCGGGACGGCAAAGAGATCAAAGAGTTTCTCGTGATCGTCGAGCAGGCGAACCGTCAGGTCACCGGTCAGTTCCTGACGCGCGCCTATCAGACGATGGATGAAGCGACCCCCGCCGTCGGCTTCCAGTTCAATTCCGAAGGGGCCCGCCGGTTCATGGATCTCACCGGCCGCTACATGCCGAAGTCGGACGGCTTCGAAAGCCGGCTCGCCATTCTGCTCGATGAATACGTGCAGTCGGCGCCGAACCTGCAGGCACGCATCAGCGACAGCGGCGTCATCCGCGGCCGCTTCACGCAGCAGGAAATCGACGACCTGATCAATATTCTCAATGCCGGTGCGCTCGCCGTGCCGATCATTCCCGATCCGGTCCTCGACCTCACGATCAGCCCGACCCTCGGCACCGACGTTCAGGAAAAGGGTCTCAACGCGATTCTCATTTCCTCGATCGCCGTCGTGATTTTCATGCTGATCTACTACCGGTTCGCCGGTCTGGTGGCGGACATCTCGCTGATCCTCAACATGATCCTGCTCATGGGAATCATGGCAATTATCGATGCCTCGTTCACACTCCCCGGACTGGCCGGTATCGCGCTGACGATCGGTATGGCGGTCGATGCCAACGTCCTCGTCTTCGAGCGTATGCGAGAGGAACTGAATCGCGGGTCCAGCCTGCGGATGGCCATTCACAACGGTTTCCACAAAGCTCTCCCCGCGATCGTCGACTCGAACGTGACGACTTTGATCACGGCGGCCATTCTGTTCATGATCGGCACCGACCAGGTCAAAGGCTTCGCCGTTTCGTTGTTCATCGGAATTCTGGTGAGCTTGTTCTCTGCACTCTTCCTCGGCCGGTTGCTCCTTGAAATTGCCGAGCGGAAACGGTGGGTCAAGACGCTCACCATGATGAACTTCGTGGGCGAAACACACTTCGATTTTGTCGGCAAGCGGAAGGCTGCGTTCGTGCTTTCGACGCTCATCATCGGCGGCGGCCTGATCGCCTTCTTCTATCGCGGCACCGACAACCTCGACGTCGATCTCTCCGGCGGAACGATGGTGACCTTCCAGTTCAACGAACCGCAGCCGATCGAAGACGTTCGGAAGGAACTGCAGGCGAACATGGGGGCGATCTCGCTCGAACAGCTGACGCTCATCGGCGAGACGCAGACGAAGGACACCGGAAAGCGGTTCCGCGTCCGGACGAAAGAGCAGGACATTGCCAAGGTCCGAGAACAGGTGAACGACTCCCTCAAGGGGCGTCCGCTGCATCGCGTGACCGTCGAATTGGGACAGCTGCAGCCGATTGCCGCAGCCTCCGAGCCCCCGAAGGCTGACGAAAAGACAGCAACCGCCGCTCCGTCTGAAGCCGACAAGTTCGCCGGCGGTCGTCAGGCGGAACTGACATTCAGCGACGACATCGCAATGGGAACGGTCGTCGATTACCTCGGCACCGAACTCCGGGCGATCAAAGGGACCGGCGACGCCTCCCGGTATGAACTGCCGGAAACGTTGTTTGAAGTTGTGCCGGTCGGTCAGACGTCCGGTGCCGGCTCACTTCAGATCTTCCGGAAAGCGACGGTCAAAGTCAGCCCGCAGGTGGCTGAGGAAGACCTGAGCAAGGCTCTGGCCGGAATGAAAACGACGATGGCGACCTATCCGATTTTCGACGAAGTCAACAGCTTCGCCAGTTCGGTCGCCGTCGAAATGCAGGAATCCGCGATTCTGGCGCTGCTGGCGAGCATGGTCGCAATCGTTGCCTATCTCTGGTTCCGATTCACTCACGTGACTTTCGGGCTCGCGACAATCTCCGCCGTGGTGCACGACCTGCTGCTGGTCCTGGGCATGATTGCGATCGGCGCCTACCTCAGCCGCACCCCGATCGCACCGCTGCTGGGGCTCGAAGATTTCAAGATCAATATGGAAGTCGTCGCGGCGCTGATGACGATCGCAGGTTATTCCTTGAACGATACGATCGTCGTCTTCGACCGGCTGCGAGAAATTCGCGGCAAGAATCCGGCGCTCACGGCCGAAATGGTCAACGTGAGCCTCAATCAGACGCTCGCGCGAACGATTCTGACCTCGTTGACCGTCTTCCTCGTTGTGATCATCCTCTACGTCCTCGGCGGAGAGGGAATTCATGGATTCGCCTACTGTCTGTTTGTCGGAATGGTGACCGGCGTTTACAGCACCATCTACATTGCAGCCCCGGTGCTGCTGTGGTTGATGAACCGTCCGGGCAGCGAAGTTGCCAAGGCCACCGCCGCAATGACGCAGAAGACCGCCGTCGCCCGCTGAACCGGCTTGCCCGGATCGTAGGATCGACGTCAGCAATAGCAAAGCCGGCGACCCGAAAAGGTCGCCGGCTTTTTTTGGAAATCGAACGACAGTTCACTTCGCGTCCCGCGGCCGGGGTGGCACGCCCTGCCAGGGGCCTGGTCTTCGGGTGATCACGCCACGCCCATCGCCGGTTCAGAGCCTGCGGGGCGAATCGCTCATCATCACTCCGGCTGTTCGCCGTCGCGGAGGGTGCGGATGTCTTTGCTCTGCACGCCGTCGAGCATCAGGTTCGCGACGACCGGTCCGCTGTCTTTCATCGTCACCCAGACAAAGTGGTCGAACTCCCCTTTCTCGATGCCGCGGAGTTTGCTCCCGCCGCCGGTGGTGGCGAGCAT
Source organism: Planctomycetaceae bacterium (assembly GCA_050246455.1). GTDB lineage: Bacteria > Planctomycetota > Planctomycetia > Planctomycetales > Planctomycetaceae > CAZVJA01. The sequence continues at coordinate 872 of JBFWWA010000344.1, read as the reverse complement.
GTAGTACTCCCGGTCCTTGCGGACGTACTTCGCATACACGTGCCGGTGCCCCGCAAAGACCGTGTACTGGCGACCCTGCAGCGCCGCCTCGATCGCGTTCCAGCCGGCCGCGTCATGGTCCACTTCACTGAATGTCCACGCCGGTTTGTGGAAGAACGCGAAGGTCCAGCGGACGTCGACATTCTTCGCGAGCACTCCTCGCAGCCATTCGGCCTGTTCGGGAGAGAACCGGTATTTGTGCTCACCCTTCTTGCGGACGAGTCCGTCCTCGCTGTTGAGAACAACGAACAGCACGTCCTTGTACCGGAACTCGTAGTAGCTGCGGCCGAACTTCCGTTTCCACTCCTCGCTCATGGGAACGTTGGAAATATCGTGGTTGCCGGCGCAGAAGAAGAAAGGCATCTGCAGCTTGTCGAGCTTCGCTTCGAACTCCGACCATTCGAGCGCCCATTGGCCGGGGTCTTCGCTTCCCCCCTCAATCAGGTCGCCGACCGACACCACGAATTCAGGCTGGAGCAGGTTGATCTTCTCGACCGCTTTCGGAAAGATTCCGGGGCGATGTCCCCCCGTCCGGTCGGTAACGATCGCAAACTGAAAATCGCTGCGACGCGTATTGAGTTCGAGATTCGTCCACGGGTTGCGCTGCCCGATCTCAATCTGCAGATCTCCGCCTGTCGGCGTGCTCGTCGCACCCGATATCTTCGCAGCTCCCGAGAGAGACAGGGTCGTCGCGAGCGCCAGAATCACGAGGGCGACGCCAGCCGCTGCCAGACGTTTCATTACGGACTCCCGAAAAATGGTACGAAGCCGATCTCGTGTCGATAACCCGGGTCGGAACAACGAATGGCCCGGGGGATGTCGTGCGCCGCAGG
>JBFWWA010000343.1:0-5848 GCA_050246455.1 Planctomycetaceae bacterium | reverse complement strand
ATGCCAGGAAGCACAACAGCGGCCACAGATTTCGACTGCAGACGAACAGGACCCCCGCGCCGAGAATCGACATGTAGCCATAGAGCCCGACGAAATCGACCTGCCCGGTCGAAAGCATCACCGGCGTGCCATACCCGCCGAGCACTCCGAGCACCGCGACGAGCAGCGAATGAAATCGGACGGCGAGCCATCCCGCCAGCACTGTGACGGCAATCATCAAACCGTACGCGGTCGGCATGTCGATCAGGTAATGCAGCTTCGCCGCCGCGAAGACGCTGAAGTAGAGCGTGGCGATTCCCGCCCCGAGCAGTCCTTGTCCCAATAGATGGTACCGGCCGCCAAGAATCCGCGCTCCGCCGATGAGCAGTCCGAGCCCCGCAGCTGTCGACAGTGCAACGCGGCCAACCGGTCCGATCAGATCGTTCTTGATCGAGTACTGCAGAAAGAAGCCGATGCCGACGACAAGCAGCAGAATGCCGAGCCGGAGCAACCATTGGCTGGCGACAGCAAACTCGACCGAGACTCCCTTCGGAATGTGCTCTTCGCCAACGATGATCCAGTTCCAGATCTTCTGCAGAGTTTGCTTTGCAGCGAGCTCGAAGGCGCTCGGAATGTGCGGTTCGACCACCGCCGGCTTTTTTGATTCGGAGGGATCGAACAGACGGCGCGGCATTCCTTCGGTGAATGCCGCCGCCCGCTCCGAACCCGCGCCGACAGTCTGCGAAGTCGCTCGTTCCGGCGTACGCTCGTCGAACGTTTCAACTACTTCTGCGTCGTCGTTCTCTGCAACGCCGGGCGAAACCTCGATTGGTTGTACGACCAATCCGTCGCGCGCCGTGAACGGTGGAATCTCCTGCAAGTCGGCCGTGGGCGATGCGCCAGCTGTTTGTGTCATCGCCTCATCAGCTGGTTTCGGCGTGGCCCGCTGCTTCAACAGTTCCTCGAGAAGCCCCTGTTCCTTCGCAAGGGCGTCCTTCACGCTCCGCACATCATGCGAGAGCCGATACGAAAGCTCCTCGAGCTGCTTCCGGATCCCCGAAATGGAAACCAGGCTTACGATTGGTAAGACAATCACCAGCACGACGGCCGTGAACAGCAGCAGGACAAGCAGACCTTCCATACGGCACCGAAAGCTGAAGGCCAAACACCGGATCTTACGCCCGCCGCCACGCGCAACGCGAAACAAATCGCCGGGCGAGAATGCAGCACGGGCACCCCGGAAATCAGGGCGTCATCAGCCTCGGCTTTATCACGGAGAATCCGGCAGAAAAGACAGCTGCCACAGAGAAGATGCCTCCGGAATGGGGAAATATTCCCGGTTTTGGGCAGAGTAACGCGTGAATGTGTGGCTGGGGCGCAATTCCATTCCCGGGCCGTCATCGACGTCCACGGCCCCAGTCATGAGTCCCCTTCGCGACCAGCGTCTGGGGCCGTCATGCTTTCTCTTCAGCCTGAGTCGATTGCGGGTCCCGCGTGGCAATTCGGGCGACTCAGCAGAAGGAATTAGTGCATGGGTTCACATTCTTTGATCGAATTGTCGCAGCTCGACGTTACTCTCCTGAACTTCGCATATTCAAATTCCGACTGATCCTCGATGCTGCGAACGAAGGATGCATCCTGCAATCACCACCCTCACCAAAACGAAGGGTTCCGAACATGCACCCGGTCGGTTTCGTTCATGTTCTCTGCGCCGTTACGGCGCTGGTCCTTGGTGTTCTGATTTTCGCCATCACTAAAGGGACGCGTCTGCACGCGTATCTTGGGCACGCCTATGTTGTCAGCATGGTCGGACTGAACGTGACGGCACTCTTGATTTACAGGTTGATTGGTGGCTTCGGCCCATTTCACGTCGCCGCATTCATCAGCTTGGCGACACTGCTTTACGGATATGCCGCGGTTTGGACTCGTCGGCCAGCGGACCGATGGCTGACGATTCACTATCACGCCATGTCCTGGTCGTATGTCGGACTTCTGGCAGCAGCTGTCAGCGAATCGATTGTCCGCATCGATGTAATGCGACAATTTATCAGCAGCCGAATCAATTTTGGCATTGCCGTCAGCGTTGCATCGGGCGTTGTGTGCATTGCGGGAGGGTGGATCATTGCGAAGTCGGAACGGCGGGTGATGAGCAAGTTGAAACCCAGAGGTAATGCTCGATCAGACTTGAATTTCCAGGATGAGTCTTAAACCCCCCGCATCCGTTCAAACAGATTCGCGGTGAGTTTCTGCACGCGCGGGTCGGGTCCTTTCGGGAATGCTCCGTGCGCGGAGGGGTTCTTGTAGCCGGGGGGTGCGCTCAACGCATCGCAGAACCAGATGGTTGCGGCGTTGAAAACCACGTTGTTCTTCGGCCCGGGGTAGATCGTCGCGGTGTACTCGCGCGTCACGCCGCTGTTGGTGACCGGGCCGCGGGCGATCACTTCGAGGCCGGGGATGTTCGCGGGGTCGCCCATCCATTCAAAACCGACAAGACCAGGGATGCCGTCGCCGTTTTTCATGCCGGTGCCGGCGAACAGCCAGTGGTTCTCCGCCGAACAGACCCAGTCGGCTCCGCCGCTGTACGGATAAACGTTGCGCGCGCCGATGATGTCTGCCTCGGTCGGTCCAAGTGTTTTGAACTTCGCGAGTTCGGGATACGTTCTGACGGCGTCGGGATCGAGCGGGCCGAACTGCCCGATGCGGCTGATGGCACGGTGCGGGGAACCGCTGCTGCTCGGAAGGAACGGAATCATTCCCCAGCAGGTGTCGCCGCTCAAGAATGCGGCACTTACCCCCGCTGCGATTGCTGCCTTCACGTTCTGATACATTTCGATCGACCAGTACTCGTCGTGTCCGACCGAAAGGAAACTCTTCGCACGCAATAGTCCTTCGCCGTTCGCGTGTGTATCGACCGTGCTGACGTACGAAACGTCGTAGCCGTGCTTCTCCATCCAGAATGCGAGCGGGAACTCCCAGAGCATGAAGCTTCCCGACCCGGTGAAGAGGGGGTTGTCGATGACCTGGCAGTACTTCGCATAGGGACGGTCCCAGCTCACGCGGGTCTCGGGGCCGATGTACCACTCATCCCGTCCGTCGTCGTAGAGTGCGAACTGATCGGGCCAGCGGTTGTACGCGGCCCATGTCGAGTCCGCACACTGAAACAGGAAATCGCACGCGCGATCATCGCGCACGATAAAGATGACGTAGCTCTGCAGGTTCTCACGCTTGGCGACAAGTTTCCCGACATACACGCCGCTCGGCCAGTCGGCGGGAATCGTGAATTCGACGGCAGGCTCCCAGGTGCATTCACGGACCCGCTCGGGACCAACCGGCGGATCGGGCTGGGTTTTTCCAGTAAATGATCCGAGGCCGCGAACGAGCCGGCCCCCTTTGCCGCCGTAGTATCCGAGGCGATAGATATCGATCGTGAAGGAGGATGCCGGATTCGTGCTCACCATGATCGCGAGCGATTCGCCGGCGCTCACGCTGGTGCGCGAGCAGTAACCTTCAATGCTGGGGCTGCGGTAGCGCGACTTCGGATCGATCCGGACGTTGTCGAGCTGCCAGTCGTTGGTACCGGGCCTTTCGTTTTCGGCGCGGATCAGGTCCGACTGCCGGGGCGCAGCCGCGAAGCCTTGCGACAGCGGACTCAACAGCGAAGCGAGCCCGGTGGCGGCTGCCCCCTTGAGAAGATCGCGTCGCCCGAGGGCTTTGTCGTCGGGAGGAGTCATATCGAATTGCTTCCTGGTTTCAATTCCGGATCGCTCCATTGTAACCGGCGCGTATCGCCATTGCCTGACGAATGGAGCGCACGCACTCGCATGGTCCCGAGACAGACGCGATCACGCGGCGTCCGATGCAAAACGCGCACCGCTTCTCAGGTTTCGAAGGGCGTCCGAACCGCGTTTGCGAAATCGAAAATTCGAACCCGGATTTTTGTGGACCGAATTTCTGGAGCGGGTACAATTGGCGGTAGAGTTGTTGAATTCCGCTGGGATTTACGACTTTTGAAGGAGGGCGCCTATGCCAGAACCACCGGGCTGTCTTTGAAGAAAGAGCAAGCCCCGCATGTTCGTGGGCGTGCTGAACTGTGAGCAGTTCGACTCCGGCAACGTCTTGCAGATTCTGAGACTCGTCATCCCGCTCGTTGAGCGGAACCCGATGCGAGGGTGGCCCGTGATGGGCCGTGCATGCATGACCGGCAGTGGAATGTGCGTCCAGCAGCCGGGCTCTTTCGCGATTGGAATGAGGCTCTCGCCCTCTCTGTGCGGCGGGAGCCTTTCTGTTGCGCATCGATGCAGAACTTCGGTTTGCCTTGACCGCGCTCTCACTTCATTTTGCAAGATAGACTTCCAGCCACTCCGCGATGCGCCCGTACGACTCCGGCGAGACTGAATGTCCCTGCCGGTGATTATGCAGGCCGAGGCGGACCGGCTCCCCGTAGAGTTTCCAGGCCGGAAGCGCCGCCTCAATCAACGGCCAGCTCCGTTTGCCGTCAGCCGCTCCCCGTCCTGATTCGCCGCCGAGTATCAGAAACGGTCGCGGTGCGATGAGGCCGAGCAATTGATGATGGTTGAGGGGAAACTTCTCGTCCCGAATCTGCGGGCCGAGATACCACGGTGCGTCCCAGTTCGTTGATCGAAATGTCGTTCCCCCTTCGCTCGCGGCCGCCGTGCGAATCCGTTCATCGAAAGCCGCGAGGTAGAGTGCTTCCTTCGCACCGAGCGAATGCCCGACGGCGCCGATGCGAGAGGCGTCGACTTCCGGCAGCGAAACGAGCACATCGACGCCGCGCATTGCGTCGTAGAGCATCTTCGCCATGCCAAGTGCCTTCGGATGCCGCGCCCGGTGCTGTGCCACCGCATCATTGAGCGATTCCGCGTTCTGCCACAGAAAGCAGCGTGGGCAGAAGACCACGAACCCGCGCTGCGCCAGTTTGAACCCGAGCTGCATCGCATCAGGTCCACTCACTCCGGCAATTTCGTCGATGGAAGCGTCCGTTGTCTGATGCAGCGCCACAATGCCCGGCCACTTCATCTGTCCCGCCGATTGAGCGCGCGGCCGAAGCAAGTATCCTTCGACGAACAGATTCGGCTCGCCCTCATACCGAACAAGCTGCCGCTTCACAGTGCCGGTCATCGTTTCCGAAAGGACTTCCAGCTTCACCGCCGGCCTCGGCTCCGGCATCGGCCCGAGAAACTTCATCCACTCGCTTCGAATCTCGACGCGCCGCCGCTCCCAGCAGGCCTGGTCGGTAATCGCCTTTCCATCGCCATCGACAAGTAACGGCGCAACGGCTCCGAGCATTTCGCGCGGAGGATTTTCAGGGGGCGTTGTCACCTCCAGTAACCAAGGGACGTCGGCCGCGCCCAGCGGCGTACTCGCAGCCGTTGTGAGAAGCAGAAACACTGCAGCAACGAACACGCGACGGGTCGCTTCCGGTAAAATGTTCATGACCAGATCGTAGCAGATCAGTCGGCGGATTCATCCGGGATGTCGTGCAATACCAGCCGCGTGCTTCCGCAGTCGCCTTGCGGGTCGTCAATACTGACGGCGTGGTCGTTTTCATCTTCGGACTGATCGACCCGGCGATCCAGCATTCGATACGGCATCAACTTGTCGCAACGACCTTGCTGTGCGAAACCGACCAGATCGCACGTGCCGGCGACATCGAATCCCGGCTTCTCGCGGCCGATCGCGACGATCTGAATCTGCGAGAAGGATTTCTCTCTCAGGGTGCCGACGGCCGTTGTTCAGCGGCCGATCAGAGTCCTGTGTCTCGCTTCCGGTTTCACCGGTCCCGTACTGCCGCTTTCCGACTGGCGCAGCGTCCCCCGGGCCCGGGTTGGCGCGGAACCTATTGGAAGGT
>JBFWWA010000342.1:0-5860 GCA_050246455.1 Planctomycetaceae bacterium | reverse complement strand
CATGTTCAGCAGGCGCTGAATCTCTTTCATGCTGAGCACGAGAGATACCCGAAAGATCATGCCGAGTTCATGGAAAAAATCATCAAGGCGAACAACATCCAGTTGCCTGAACTGCCCGAGGGCTTCAAGTACAAATACGATGTCGAGAACCACAAGCTCGAGGCTGTGAAGCCGCTCGAGGGTGAGGAAGCGAAAAAGTGACCGGTCGCGATGCGGATCCCGCCTGTCGATTCGCATAGATCGTAATCTGAACAAAGCGAAGTTGGGGCGTTGCAAATGAAGTTCAATGCATCCAACGGATCCATCCGGCAGTTGTGGAAACGGCCATTCCTCTTCGCGTCGCTCGGCGTCATTGCCGGGATCCTGTTGATGACCAGTCTGCAGCTGGTCGCGCCAGATGCCCGGCCATCAATGTCGCCCACTTCGAATCGGGGTGTGGGTAAGAGCGACGCTCCGCTGCCTCCGCTGGTTTCTCCCATCGACTCCGAGGCCGTGCGAGCCAAAGCCTGGGCGCTCGTTTCTCCCCGCCTTGATGAAGCAGATGCCGCTTCAGCGGCCGGTATCGAGATCGCAGTCGCAGAAATCGAGACGTTCTTCCTCGACCGGATGCAGGGGACGCGCCCGCTGGCGGGCGAGCTTCTTTCCATTGGCGGAAAATGGAAGGTGATTCAGTCAAAGCTCAGCGGCATCAGCGATCTGCTTCCTTTTTCCGAGCAGGATGCCGATGTCGCGTTTCTGAATCAGAAGTTCGGCGAGCACGTCTTCACGAACGAAGATGCCAGGCTCGCCATCGAGGGTTCGATCAAGGCGTACATTCAAAAGGTCGCCGCAATCGAGAATCAATTGCTCGTTCGCATCCGTGCCGATTTGAGCGACGGAGAACTGGGGGTTAACGAGTTGATTCCCGCGTTGAAACGGGACGACCTTTTGCGTCAGGAATACGAGAAGCTGCTCGGCGATGTCCACCAGATGGTAAAAGGGGAAGTCTCGCACGACGTCGGTCGCGAAGTGGCATCTCTGCTGGCCGGCGAAGTCGCGGCGCAAATTGCCTTGCGCGTGGCAATCGCCGTTGGAACGCGGCTCGGAGTTTCTGCGGGCGTGCTGACGGTGGGTGCTGCGTCGTCCTGGGCGACCTTCGGTGTCGGGCTTGTCGCGGCGATCATTGTCGACTTCGCAATCGACTGGGCGGAACGCCTTGCCGGGCACGAGCCGGAACTTGCGATCGCCGCCAAGATCGACCAGACCTTGAATGACATTCGGGTTCTGTTCGTCGACGGCGACCCGAAAGCTCGGCGCGCCTATTTCAAGATTCGACAGCTCGAGCAGAACGCCGCGGTGGAATCGTCGCGCCGCGAATTCCAGGAATCGGCCCGGAGCATCGAGCAGAGCGGCAACCTCGGCATTCGATTTGAATTGCAGTCGTTTCATGAAACTCGGCAAAGATTGCGCCGCGATGCCATTCGCAGGCTCATCATTCCAGGACCCGCGTGAGATGAACTTCAGGTCGATAGCCGTCGTCGTTTGTCTGTTTGTTCCCCTCACCCTGGTTGCGGGTTGCGGCGGCGGTGAGCCTCCCGCTCCATCGGCGTCCGACGCCAGGGTCAAGCAGGAGCAGAAGACTCTCCGCAAGCTCGAATCCGCCGATGAGAAAGAGCAGGTCGAAGGGGCGCGCGAAGCGGCCAGGCAGTTCGGCGATTCCAAGAAGGAGGAAATGAAGTGACCGTTCGCAGGTTTCTTTCCGGATCACTGATGCTGGTCTGCTGTTTCAGCTTGAGTGCCCAGAGTCTTCAAGCCGGCGCGAAGTCCGAGGCGGCCCGCGAAGCCGCCGAGTTCATGGTTCGGAAGTTTGCATCCGAGACCGCAAAAGAAGGCGCAGAAACTTTAGCGGTTCGATTGGAGACACTCGCCGCCAGGCATGGCGACGACGTCTTTGCCGTTGCGAAGAATGCCGGGCCGCGCGCCATTCACGCAATTGAACAAGCCGGAGACGACGCAGCCACGGCTATGAAACTTTTGAGCCGTTACGGGGACGATGCCCTTTCCATCGCCTCGCAGCCGAAGTCCCTCGCAATGGTCTCGAGGTTCGGCGACGACGCGGCTGAAGCACTGGTCCGTCACCCCGGCGTCGCGGAGTCGACGATCGAAGCGTTCGGCAAACCCGCCGCAACTGCGCTCAAAGGACTCAACGGCCAGAATGCGCGCCGTCTCGCAATGATGGCGGAGGAACAAAGCCTCTTGAGGATGTCGCGTGGCGGAGAACTGCTGGGCGTCATCGGCAAGTACGGCGACAACGCGATGGAGTTCGTCTGGCGGAACAAAGGGAAGCTAGCGGTCTCCGCCGCTCTGGTGGCATTTCTGAACGACCCGGAGCCGTTCATTACCGGCACGCGAGATCTGGCGTCGGTTCTGGGCGAGAGTATTGGCCAGCCGATCGCCGAGCAGGCGGCCCGGCATTTCCCGTGGAGGACGTTTTACCTGCTGGTGTTCGTCCTGGCCGTGTCGGCAACGATCTGGATGATGCGAGTTCGGCTCGGCGTTGCATGGTATCGCCGACTGACCGGCGCCGTGGAGAGGACGCGGCCTTGATCTCTAGAGGCGGATGAAGAGTTGCCGCTTCTCGAGAAAGCGGACGCAAAGATACGTCGCTCCAAAAAAGGTCGCGAAACCCGCCACGCAATACCAGAGCGGCGCATCTCGAGGCATCAGCTTGTCGATCTGCTCGCTGACGACGGAATGAATGCAATAGGCGGCCAGCGGATTCAAGCCAAACGTTCGGAAGACTCCGAGGCGAAGCCCCCACACGTCACACAGAAAGACGAACGCACCGTAGAGTAGAAATGCGAAGCCGGCTGCACAGAAGATGAACGAAAACGTCGGAATCCGTTTGCTCATCATCCAGTAGTTCGGCAAGCGCTCGTCGGCGGGCGGCGGGGCAACAAACGGGGGCTCTGCGAGAAGCGACTGGAAGCTGCGGCCTCGCGCCAGATCAAAATCCGGCACAATCGGCGATTCGGCGATCTCGATATTGTCATCTCGTGAGACGGCGGGTTTCTCGACCCCTTCAACGTCATAAAGACGCGTCAGGCACGAAACGCCGTAGGAAAATGCCGTAAGCGCCAATCCGCAGACGATGAGCCGAACCCCGGCCCGCCTGAGAGTTGGACTGGCGGCGTACAAGTCGAATGCCAGAGTTCCGGCCAGCATGACGACGCTCCAGCACAGAGGTCCGAAGAAGCCGCCGTCGAAGCTGCTCCCACTCCCGGTTTTCCAGAGCTGCACCATCCAGTTATTTTCGTCTCCCATGACGAAGCCCCAGTTGAACCAGTAGGTCAATAGCGCGTGTCCGATTCCAAAACCGAACATTGCGAGCACGCGGACCCACGCCGCTCGAGCAACGAATGGCAGTACGACGAGTTGCGTCGCTCCGATGATTGCAAACGTGTTCCACATGCTCGTCTTGAGCTCGCGCGCGAGCCAGACACGCCACTGTGCGTAAAACGTCTTGCGAAACTCGGGATCCTTCCACGAGTCGGCTCGTTTCGCGGCTTTTTCTGCCTCTGCGCTCTGCCGCTTTTTCTCTTCTTCTTTGCGGGCTTGCGCCGCTTCGCGCAGGGCGGCGCGGCGCTCATCCGGCGACATCTCCGCGAGCTCTTCGCGTCGCCGATCCCCACCGCGCGGACCTCCGCGGAATCGGCCTTCTCCTCCGAAGCGGCGACCTCCGAAGCTGCGTTCCCCACCCATCGTTTCCGGCAGCTTCTCGAACGTGCTCCATTCCGCGAACCGACCGCCAATTCCAAAGAACAGAATCGAAACGAAGATGAGGGCGAAGCTGCGTCGGATGTAACTCCAGTACGTCTTCCAGGGGCCCAGTTCCTGAAGTCGGCGCAGAAGAGTCAGACGGTATGCGAACCCCACTGCGAAGTGAAAGCTCGGCATGATCGTATCGGCATAGCTGAGATAATCGTTGTTGTGCTTGAATACTGAGTGAACCGCTGCAAAGCCGCCAATGAAATTGACAAGGATCATCCCGGCAACCGTGTAGCCCCGAAATTGATCCAGCGATGCAATTCGCTCGCTCGCGAGGGAGGGAATCAGCGGACTCGATTCGACGCGATCGGAGGAAGAATTCATAGACCCGACCTGCTGAGTCTCGAAGGAAAGCGCAGAGCTGCGGAAGTTGCGGCAACGAGTGCCGATCGTACTCGACGCCAATCGTGGACGCGATCGACTGTTCTCTTCCAGGTTGTAAATTCAGCTTCGCTTCAGCGACTGCCCAGAAGATTCCGATCGGGCGCGCGAAGGAACGCCAGAAGGTCTGCAAGTCCCTGTTTGTCGATCTTCTGTTCAATTCCTTCCGGCATGAGTGACTTTCCTGTCGCGCGCAGCTCGTCGATGTCCGCACGGGAGATTGTGATGTCATCCCCTTCCGCGGGACGGAGCGTTACCGCAGTCGCCGATTCGGAGACCAGCAATCCCGTTTGAATTCGCCCATCCGACAGGACGGCTACGAACGACAGAAAGTCGGGCGAGACCTGACGGCTCGGATCGAGCAGGTCAACAATCAGCGACTCCGGAGGCCGGGCGCCGATTCCGGAAAGGTCAGGGCCGACTTTCCTTCCGTAGCCCTGCACCGTGTGGCAGGTCACGCAGTTCTGCTTGAAGAGCTTCGCTCCTCGAGACGACTCTCCGGAGAGCGATAGCGAATCCTGCAACTGAGTGATGACGGCGACTCGATCCGCAGACTGTGCCTTTCCGAGGATCTTTTCAGCGCTTTGTCGAACTTCCGCATGATTCGAACTGCGAAGTGCTCCATCGACGGCCAGCGGCAGTTCGACCGGCAGAACGAGGTTCCGCTCCATCGCCGTAAGCAGTGCGAGCATATTCCCGTCGTTGCCGATTGAAGCCGACAGCAGTGCGCGTCGAGCCGTTTGTGGAAGCTGAGGCCATTCCTCGTAAACCCGAATCACGCTGGTTGAGTGTTTCCAACTGCCGACGACACGCGCCGCCGCCGATTGCAGCGCCGTGTGGGACGATTTCAGCAAAGCGGTCAGGATTTCGACGGACTCGTCCGCTGGAAGCGTTGCCAGGAGTCGTGTCGCCGCTTCCCGCACAGCAACCGCTGCCGAATCATCAAGAGCGATCTCCCGAACCGATTGAACGACGGCGGAATGGAATCCTGTCGGCAGGCGATTCAATTCGTCGGATTGCCTTTCAGCAATTCCCGCGCACAGCAGGATGGCTCCAGGCGACAGCCGTTTCGTCGATGCGCTGTTGTCCTTTGGGCTTTCGATGATCCAGCGGAGTGTGTGTTCAACCGGTTCGCCGGCGGCGCCGATGATCTCACCGGCAAACTCCAGAAATTGCATTTCTGATTCCGTGGGAGAGCGAAGCAGTTCAGGGTGCTCTGCGGCGCATTGCTGCACGATCACCCCTGCTGCCGCGCCGGCGCTCGTCAGTGCGGAAAGGAGAACTCGCGAGTCTTCTCGCGATCGTCCGATCAGGGCGATCAGCGCGGCTTGCGGGACCGGTTTGCATGCTCCCAGGGTGAACGCCAGTTGGAATCGAACCGAAGCATCCTCGTCGGCAACCATCTTCAACGTTGCGTTCTGCAGAGTTTTTGAAGTCGACAACCGCTCTTCTGCCAGTGCGACGGCGTGGCGCCGAACGTTCGCGTCTCGATCTTCGAGTGCGGCGAGAATTGACGCCTCATTCAGCGCATTCAAGCCGTGAAGCGTCCACAAAGCGTGCAGTCGTGTGGATGCCGCCGTCCCATTCCTTCCGAGCTGCTGGAGGGACTCGACCGCATCCATCGACTGTTTCTCGACGAGCAGTCGCTGTGCCGTCTCCCGCCACCAGGAAA
>JBFWWA010000341.1:0-5871 GCA_050246455.1 Planctomycetaceae bacterium | reverse complement strand
CATCTACAAGAAGATCTACCTCGAGGTTTCGGACATCGTCGAGCGGTATGCGACGAAGTTCGATTACACCCTCGTCATCCGCTTCAATCGTGACGATGCGGAATCGTCCGATAATCCGCAGGAAATCATGCAGCGGATGAACAAGCAGGTCGTCTACTTCCGCGCCAGCGACGACATCACCGATTCGGTCCTCGAGTATCTCAACAAGACCTATAACCGCACTGCCGCGGGAAGCGCACCGGCCACCGGCCGCGCCACCGCCACCAAGCAGCAGTAGTTTCAGGTTGGCCGCAGCTTTCCTCACATCCGGTCCTCATCGGCACTCCCCGGATGTGAGACCGCTGCGGCCGGTTCCCGACAACCAGGTCGGAGGGTCGGTCTGATCGACCCTCAGGGCTCCGGGAAATTGAGAATGGGACAGAGATACGAGCGGACAATCCGGAGAACGGCGGAATATACGGGCGTCGGCTTCCTTACCGGAGCCGACGTCACGATCCGCTTCCGCCCTGCGCCCGCCGGCCACGGGATTGCCTTTCAACGAGTCGACTGCGCCGGTTCCAGGCCGATTCCGGCGCGCATTGAATATGCCCTGCCGCGCGAACGCCGCACGGCCATCGGTCTCGACGGTGTTGTCGTCGAAATGACCGAACATGTCATGGCGGCGCTGGCTGGTCTCCAGGTCGACAACTGCCTTGTCGAGTTAAACTCTCCGGATACGCCGGGCGGCGACGGCTCGGCGCTTCAGTTCGCCGAAGCCCTGCTGGAAGCGGGGATCGTCGAGCAGGGGGCCATTCGCAAGCAGTTTCTGATTGACTCCCACCCGCGGATCGAGAGCCGTGACGGCCGCAGCGACATTCAGGCTCGTCCTCTTGGCCGTTGCGCACTTGCCATTACGTACAAGCTCGACTACGGCCCGCGATCGCCGATTCCGGCTCAGGATCTCACGGTCGAGATCACTCCGGAAACGTTCCTCGACGAACTCGCCTACGCGCGCACCTTCCTGCTGGAATCCGAAGTCGCGGCGCTCCGTGCTCAAGGATACGGCCGCAGGACGACCGAGCGCGATCTGCTTCTCTTCGGTGAGGCGGGAGTCGTCGGCAACGCGCTCCGCGCGCCGGATGAATGCGTCAGGCACAAGATACTCGACTGCCTCGGGGATTTTGCGCTTCTCGGAGCCGATCTCAAAGGGCATGTCATCGCCTACCGGACCGGACATCACCTGAACCGTGAACTGATTCGAAATCTTATCGCCGGATGTGAAACGTCCACCGTCCGTCCGGCGGCGTGAGAGTCTCCCGACGAACATCCCAGCGCGAACGACCTGCAAGGACAATGCGATGTCTCACAAAATCTCACATCTGGCACATGTCGATTCCCGGGCGGAGCTCGGCGACGACGTGGAGATCGGACCGTTCTGCTCGATCGGACCCAATGTGCAGATCGGCAATGGAACACGGCTCGACAGCCATGTGACCATCATCGGGCACACCTCGATTGGCGAGCGAAACCGGTTCTGGCCGAACTGCGTCATCGGAGCCGAGCCGCAGGACATCGGCTACAAAGACACCCCGACGCGCACGGAAATCGGCGACGACAACCAGTTCCGTGAAGGGGTGACCGTCAACCGGGGCGCGGAGAAAGAAGATCATGTGACGCGCATCGGCGACCGCAACCTGCTCATGTCGAACGCACACGTGGCGCACAACTGCTTCGTTCAGAACCGGACAATACTCGTGAACGGCGTGCTTCTGGGGGGGCACGTCCACGTTCAGGACGGCGCCATCATTTCCGGGAACTCGGTCGTGCATCACTTCAGCACGGTCGGCCGGCTCGCATTCGTCGGCGGAGCCAGCCGCATTGCACGAGACGTCCCTCCCTACATGCTGGGTGTCGGGTGCGATAACTTCGAGATCTCGACGATCAACCTGATCGGCCTTCGCCGGAACGGAATCTCGAACGACACAATTAACGCCATCAAGCGCGCGCACCGGCTGGTTTATCGCGAGCACAGGAATATCGAAGAGGCGCGCAACGTCCTGCTGGATGAACTGGAGGGTGTTTTCCCGCTCGAGTTGTCGTTCCTGTTCAACTTCCTGGAACTGCAGCAGCGCGGAAAGATGGGACGCGGCCGCGAAGTCTTCCGCGACGCCCCTCAAAAACCGGCGGAACAGCAGCGCCGACGAGCCGCTTGAAGGAACATGCACACCATGAGTCGGTTAAGAGTTGGCGTCGTCGGCACCGGTGCTCTCGGCAGGCATCATTCGCGGATTTACTCCGGCCTGGAAACGGCTGACCTCGTTGCCGTTGCGGAATGCAACCCCGAGTCCGGCAAGAGCGTCGCGGAGAAACACGGAGCCGAATGGTTCGCCGATCATCGCGAACTCATCGGGAAAGTCGACGCGGTTTCCGTGGCGGTTCCGACGACCGGCCACTTCGCCGTTGCCTCGCATTTTCTTCGAGCCGGGGTACCGGTGCTCGTCGAAAAACCTCTCGCGGCTTCGCTCGATGAAGCACGTTCGCTGGTGGAAATGGCGGATCGTGCGCAGCTTGCCTTGCAGGTGGGGCACGTCGAACGATTTAATCCGGCTTACCTCGCGGCGCGGGATGTTGCAGGGAATCCGAAGTACATCCGGGCCGAACGCCTCAGCAATTACGCGTTCCGGTCGATGGATATCGGCGTCGTTCACGATCTGATGATTCACGATATTGACCTCGTGCTCGATCTGGTGAAGTCGCCGGTCCGCTGGGTCGATGCGTTCGGCGTCAGTATTTTCGGCGGTCACGAAGACAGCGCACAGGCGCGGGTCACGTTCGAGAACGGCTGCATTGCCGACTTCGTGGCGAACCGCATCAGTCCTGTGGCCAGACGCGCGCTGCAGATCTGGTCGCAGACCGGAACGGTGAACGCGGATCTCACATCGCGGGAAGTTGTGGCGTACAGTCGGACCGAGGCGTTGAAGTTCGGCCGTTCGCCGATCGCACTCGCCGGGGATCCGGGCGCGGATATCGAACAACTGAAGAAGGACGTTTTCAGCAAATTCCTTCGAGTCGACACGGTGCCGGTCGCGCAAGCTGACGCGTTGACCGAAGAACTGCGCAGCTTCGTCGATTGCGTGCGAACCGGACGGACGCCGATTGTTGACGGGCATGCAGCAGTTTCGGCGCTCACTGTCGCGGATCAGGTCCTGGCTTCGATTGCGGCCCACCAGTGGGATGGCCACAGCCGAGGAGCGATCGGCCCGCATCCTGAATCGCGCGATTCGTACCGCAAAGCCGGCTGAGCGCGTAACCGGCGCACGGGCATTCCGGTCAGTGAAATCTCCCCGGTCGCGGGATTGGTTTTACTCGAGTTCCTCGAGCGCGGACTTCACCGCTTCGACGTGCCCGTCGACCTTCACCTTCGGCCAGACCGCGGCGATCTTTCCCTTCTTGTCGATCAGGAAAGTGGCGCGCTGCATTCCCATGTACTTCTTGCCGTAGTTGTTCTTCTCGACCCAGACGCCGTACTTCTCTGCGACCTTGTTTCCTTCATCGGCGAGAAGCGGGAAAGGAAGCTCGAACTTCCCCGCGAACTTTCCGTGAGAATCGACGCTGTCTGTGCTGACTCCGAGCACCACCGTCTTGCCATCATCAAAAACGTCAATGTTGTCGCGGAAATCGCATGCTTCCTGCGTGCAGCCGGGGGTGTTGTCGCGCGGGTAGAAGTACAACACGACGTTCTTCTTCCCTTGGTATTGCTTAAGCGCGATCTTCCCCTTCGGATGCGCCGGCAGCTCGAAATCGGGCGCTTTATCTCCGACCTGCAGTCCCTTCGATTTCGCTTTCGCCATGATTCTTTCCTCCTGGTGTACGGTCTCAGCGTGCGATCTGCGACCGCCATTCTACGCGGAGTCGCGACGATGCCTAGCCACAGCGCTTGCGCGGCGGGCGGATTTGACGGCACGACTTCGTAGTTGGTTGCAACTGGTTCAATGGCAAGTGGTTAAGAGGTGCAGTTTGCGGCAGCCTTTTGCTCGAATGCCCGGGACGTTGACGCGGAGCGAATGACCGCCGCTTGACCCTTCGATCGCTCAAAAGCATAATGGCTCGTCTTCTGGAGCTCACATCTCTCCCTCTTTTCGACGATTGTGACATTCTGTAATGCTCAAAAAGGCCGAGTTGGCAGAGTACAAACAAGCGCTCCTCACCCTTCAATCCCGGCTTCGCGGCGACGTTCAACGTCTGACACATGAAGCTCTCGACCGCAACGACGGGGCGGGAGACTCCAAGAGCCCGACTCATATTGCTGAACTCGGCACGCAGACATATGAACAGGATTTTTCGTTGCGAGTCGTCGAAAGCGACCAGGAAATCCTGGATGAAATCCGTGCTGCTCTCGATCGGATCGAAGCCGGCACTTTCGGCCTCTGCGAGCGATGCGTGGAAGAAGGCAAGACCGTCTCCAAGTCGCTGATTCCCAAACTGCGTTTGAAGGCCATTCCCTACGCGCGTAACTGCGTGGGGTGCGAACGGAAGCGCGAAGAATTCTCCTTATGACTCCGGTTCCCCTCAGCCGGTACGTCTGCTTCCTGATTGTGGCGGCGTCCGGACTTACCTGGGATCTCTACTCGAAGTCGATGATCTTTGAAGATCTCGGCTATTTCGATGTTCCGCGCAACAACCTGCTGTTGCCGGGGAATCATCAGATCTTCGCCGCGCCCCCCGGATCCGAGGGGCAATCGGTTCTCTATATCGATCAGTGGATAAAGTTCCGCCTGTTCACGAGCTTTAATCCCGGAGCCCTCTGGGGAATCGGGCAGGAGCACACATGGCTCTTCGCTTCGTTGAGCATTGTGGCGATCGGCGGGGTCGTCTATTGGCTGTTCATTCGCAAGGCCGCTGTGAGCTGGTGGCTGACGGTTTCGCTCTCGCTGATTCTCGGCGGGACGCTTGGAAACCTTTTCGACCGGATCAGCCTGCACGGATACACAAACGTCAACGGTGAACCGATTCGCGCGGTGCGCGATTTTCTTCTGTTCACGTTCGGCACCTATAACTTCCCGGTCTTCAACTTTGCCGATTCCTTCCTGGTGACCGGCGCGATCATGCTTGTGGTACATTCGCTCGTGTTCGCGGTGGACGAAGTCCCCGTTCCGAGCGAAACGCCGAAGCCGCCGTCACTCCCGACACCGGTGAAGTCTCCGAACATCTGATGTGACGTCCGCGACCGGCAGAACGTCGCGGTCTCCTCGATCCTCATGCTTCCGGCGTTCGGCCAATGAAAATCACCTTCCTGGGGGCCGCGGGTGAGGTTACCGGCAGCCAGCACCTGCTCGAATCGGCGAATCTGAGGATTCTGCTCGACTGCGGAATGTTCCAGGGGCACCGCGTCGATGCATGGCATAAGAACAAGAGCTTCCGTTGCGAGCCGACGAAGCTCGACGGCGTCATTCTTTCGCATGCGCACATCGATCATTGCGGGAACCTGCCGGGGCTGTATCGCGCGGGGTATCGGGGGCCGATCTACTGCACACCGGCGACGGCCGACGTCGCCGCCGCGCTCCTGAAGGATGCAGTCCACATTCAGGATGAAGATGCCCGCTACATCCGCAAGCATCTTTCGCCGGGGCATCCGCCGGTCGAGCCGCTGTACGAAGAGGAGCACGTTCGGGGCGTGCTGAAGCTCTTTGAAACGATCGACTACGGCCACTGGGAGGATCTTTCGCCCGAGTTCAAGCTCAGGTTTTCCGAGGCGGGGCACATCCTCGGGTCGGCGATCTGCGAAATGCAGATGCACGATAAAGGAGACATGAAGCGGATTGTCTTTTCCGGCGATCTCGGTCGCCGCGGACTTCCACTCCTTCGCAATCCTCAACTCGTCGATGGCTGCGA
>JBFWWA010000340.1:0-5890 GCA_050246455.1 Planctomycetaceae bacterium | reverse complement strand
CTCAAGGCCGCAGGTGCCCGGGGAATTGTGGAGTATGGAATCAACAAGATTATCGAATAGAGCTGACCAGGTGTTGGGCGGTTGCTGGAAGATGGGACCTGCTGTCCCAAGTCGGTCGACAGTCGGGAACTCGCAATGCGAATCGAATGCGGACCGTGCGTGATCCGCCCCTGGCAGACGGGTGATCTCGAATCGCTTGTCGCCAATGCCAATAACCGGAGCATCTGGCTGCGTCTGCGCGATACGTTTCCGCACCCCTACACAACCGAGAGCGGCGAGTGGTGGCTGAATCACGTTGCGGCACAGCCGCGCGAAACGCATTTCGCGGTCGATGTCGACGGCTCGGCAATCGGTGCCATCGGGTACGAGATCGGCAAAGACATTGAGCGCTGCCAGGCGGAAGTCGGGTACTGGCTCGGCGAGCCGTATTGGCGGCGCGGCATCGCGACCGCGGCGATTACGGCATTCACGCAGCACGTCTTTGAATCTACGGACCTGATCCGCCTCTTCGCGACGCCGTTCTGCGACAATCTCGCGTCGCGGCGGGCGCTCGTCAAAGCGGGCTGGCAGCTCGAAGGGACGCTCAGGCAGAGTTCGATCAAAGACGGCAAGGTCATGGACCGCGCGCTGTACGTCGCGTTCCGAAATAATCCGGATGCCGATTTTTTCTGAGAGGAGCTTTCAGGTTTCAGCGATCAGCTTTTCGCCGAACCAGACAGACGACGAGTCGTCGGTTTGGGTCATCTTTAGTCGTTCGTCGCCGAATTCCCTGAAGCCTGTCCTCACTGAAGCCTGCAACCATGCCGATCGTCGTTTACAAGCTCGGTGGTTCGCTGCTGACTCTCCCCGACCTGAGAGAACGGCTCATTCCGATACTTTCCCGGGCCATGGAACATCCGCTCCTCATTGTCGGAGGCGGCGAAGCAGCGGATATTGTCCGGCGCTGGGACGAGCAATTTGAGATCGGCGAGGAACGCGCGCACTGGCTGGCTCTCCGCGCGATGGCGTTCAACGAACAGCTGGTGCAATCGATCCTGTCCGGTTCGCGGATCGTCACATCGCTCGATGAAGCGCGGCTCGCATGGGAAATGGCGGAGATCCCCATTCTTTGCGCACACGATTTTCTCGCCTGCGAGGAAAACACCGCGTTGGAAGTCCGCTGCGTCCCCCCTTTGCCGCACGTGTGGAGCGTTACGAGCGATTCGATCGCCGCATGGGTTGCCATCAAATTCGCGGCCAGTGCGCTCGTGCTGCTGAAATCGTGCGACCCATCGCCCGCATCGAACGCGAATGCAGCGGATTCAACCGATGTCGACCCGTATTTTCGAAACCTCGCCTTGCACCCCCTCGCGATTGAATGGGTCAATCTCCGTACGGGAGTTCCGCGCAGGGTCCGCTGGACGGTGCCAATCGCCGCACAGTCGAGCGATTGATTCGGAACGACCGGCCTACGGAACCGTGTCGACGAGGTCGTTCACGAGCTTTGAGAGCACCTCGTGCGTGACGAAGATATCGACGCGGGTGCGCGATGGCGGGCTCTTCTCGGTGCGGTAGCGGCGCAGCGTGAAGTTTCCGCTCGAATGCGACTGCAGCAGGATTTCGTAAAACGTCGCCGAGCCGTCCTGCCGGTCGGGAGGGGTCGAACGGACGAGCACCTTGCCATTCGTGGGATCGACTTCGAGCGGACCGATGTGCTCCAGGAGGTACGTGATTCGCTTGCAGAAATCTGCGGCCCACTGGCGGAGCAGATCAACGCCCGCAGTTGCGAGTGACGGAACGCGAAGACGAAGTTCCGCGAGCGAGCAGCTCAACGAGTCGACGGCGGTGACATCCAGCGCGACGTCAATTCCCTTCGCGGAATCGGAAGCGGAAACAGTCTTTACCGCCGGTCCGTTATGACCGGCGAGCTGTTTAAGCTCGTCTGTCAGTCTCTCGGAAAGTTTCATCGGGCCCTCCAGAACCGGCTCTGCCGATTCGTCGAATCGGGTCTTGAAACCCGGTTCGTCACTGCGCACATCCTGTATTCATTTCGGCGATTTCCCATCCATCGGATGACCGGGAATCGCTGTTATTTCGGTTTCATCTCATGTTCGGAGCCGTCGAACGACAAGATAGTCGGCTTGTCGTCGACAATGGACTCGATGTGTACGGGACGCCCCCACAGTTTCTGCAGGTTCGCGAGGGTGTCGCGGGCGTAGTCCATCTTCAATTCTACGCCCATATAGCGATGGAGCAAGTAGAGCTCGCCCCGGTTTCGATAGTTGCCGTCGGCGACGTAAATGAATGGCCGGCCATGGTTTGTCAGCCCGTCGAGCAGTTGCCGCTTGATCTTCGGGAACTCGCGCGAGGCGATTTCGTAGTAGTTTGAGGCGTCATTGTAGGCGAACGAAAACAGGCGGTGTTTCGCGCAGAATTCGGGCGTGAGGAACGAGTCAATGAACGTGACGTCGTTATGAATGCGACGGACCTCGAAGATTTTGTCGCGACCGAGCCCGAGTTGTTTGTCCCAGTTCTCTTTGTGATGAATGTTATCGCACGATTCGTATTCCTCGCCGAACTGGCCTTTGTTCCAGCGTTCTTCGATATCGCGGAAGAGTTCGATGCCGAGCTTGTAGGGGTTGAGACGGTGCGGGCTCGTCGCCATCGTCCCGCTGTGATGGTCGGCGTAGTCGATGATGTCGGCGTCGGTAAGGCCGTGGCGGGTCATGATCGTGGAGTGCCAGTAGCTGGCCCACCCCTCGTTCATGATTTTTGTCTGTCCCTGCGGCGCGAAGTAATACGCCTCGTCTCGAATGAGCGACAGCACGTCGTGCTGCCAGTCCTTCAGATGTGCATGTTCGAGCAGGAACAACAGTACGTCGCGCACCGGTTCGTGCGGAAAGCTGCGACTCTCGCTCCGTTCCTGCAGTTTCTCCCGCCGCTCGCGCGTTTCGCGCTCAATGACGTCCGGAGGGTTGATGAACGAATCCATATAGTCTTTGGAAGGGAAGCGGACGCCGACGTCCTGATGGTCCTCCTTGGGACCGAGCGGACCGTGGCCGCTCCCTTTCTGCTCCGGGCTGCGCCGGATGTGCGGGAGATGGGGATCGATGAGATCTTCCAGCGACAGGCAGGCGTCGATGAACTCTTCGACCACCTGATAGCCGAAGCGGTCAACGTACCGGTTCACGCGCGCCGCGTGGTTGGCCATCTGGTCGAGCATGCGGCGATTCGTCCGCGAAAACCAGGCGTTGTTCTTGAAGAAGTCGCAGTGCCCGTAAACATGGGCGATGACCAGTTTCTGGTCAGAGAGCTGGTTCGCTTCGAGCAGGTAGGCGTAGCAGGGGTCGGTATTGATGACCATCTCGTAGATTTTCTGCAAACCATACGAGTAGCCCTTCATCAGCTCGTCATACTGAGCACCGAACCGCCAGTGCGGGTAGCGTTGCGGAAAGCCTCCAAACGCCGCGAGCATGCTCATTTCTTCGTAATCGACGACTTCGAAAATCGTTTCGAAGAAATCGAGACCGTAGTGGCGCGCACGCTCTTCCAGATCGACCTTCGCGGCTTGAATGTCGGCGGGGAGCCTGCGGTTCGAAGAAACAATCATGTCGGGCTTCAGGTTTCGGGTTGTCAGACTTCAGGTTGTCAGACTTCAGAAAAATGGGGAGCAATCTACCGTCCCGTGCCGAGGAATTCCTTGATCGAGTCGTAGATGGCGTCTTTGTTTTCGATTTCCGAGAGGATCAGATTCTCCCAGTCCTCGTTGATCTTGCGCAGCTCGCGAATGAAGTCGCCGGAGCCGTACGGGCTTTCAACTTGCCCGTAGCAGAACAGGTTGCAGTGCGGCAGCAGCTTCTCGGAGAGGAACCTGAGGCAGGCGTCGTTGTCTTCGCCCCAGTTGTCGCCGTCCGAGAACTGAAAGCAGTAAATGTTCCATTCCGCGGGGGGAAAGTCTCGCGCGATGATGTGGCCGGCTACATGGTAGGCGGAGGAGATCCGCGTTCCGCCGCTCTCGCGCGTCCGATAAAACGTATCTTCATCGACTTCATGCGCGACCGCGTCGTGAACGATGTACCGTCGCTGCACGCCGTCGTATTGCCGCTTCAGCCAGGTATCGATCCAGAAAGATTCCGTCCGGACGATTTCCTTCTGATCGTCGGTCATTGAACCGGAGACATCCATCATGTAAATGACGGCGGCATTCGCTTCGGGTTCCGTGACCGTCTTCCACGATCGAAACCGCTCATCCTCCCGCATCGGAATGATGACGGGATTCGCAGGATCGTAGTTGTCGGTCGAGACCTGCCGCTTCAGCGCGCGCTTGTACGTCCGCTTGAAGTGGCGCAGCGAATCAGGCCCGGTCTGGCGGATGGTTGTATAGCGATCCTTCTTACTGCGTATCGCGTCCTTTCCCTTCGGCTCGATTTCCGGAAGCTGCAGCACTTCGCCGAGCATATCAGCGAGCTCTTCGAGACTGATCTCGACTTCGCGGATATGTCCTCCCGGTTGATCGCCCGCCTGCCCCTGCCCCTCTCCTTCATCCTGACCGCGACCGATCGGCTGTCCGACTTCCCCATTCCCCTGCCCGACGCCGCCGGAGCCCTTCGTGCCGTGGCGGAAGTGCGGAATCTCGATGTTGGGGACCGGAATGCTGACCGTTTCCCGTCCGGTACGGCCGAGCATCTCCCCATGCGTGATGTACTTCCGGAGATTCTGCCGCACTCGTCCTCGGACGATGTCTTTGAATCGCGAGAGATCCCGGTCGATGCTGCGGGCCATGGAAAGTCGCTTTCAGCGGTCAGCAATTGGCTTTCAGCCGGTACGTTCCGAGCTAGTCGCTCTTTGCATCGCCGCGGGCGAAGATGCTGGCAACATAGTGGAGCACGTCGGTTGCCGATTCGTCGTTGTAGCCGTAGTTCCGGATGAGACGTGCCTTCACGATGTCGATCTTCTCCTGCGTTTCCGCATCCACGACGTTCGAAACGAGGCTCGTGAGCTTGATGGTGTCCTTCTGGTCCTCGAAAAGTTTCATTTCGAGCGCCTTCTGCAGCCGCTCGTTTGTTCGATAATTGAACGTTTTCCCATCGAGCGCGAGTGCGCCGATGTAGTTCATGATCTCGCGGCGGAAATCGTCCCGGCGGGTTTCCGGAATGTCGATCCGCTCTTCGATCGAGCGCATCAGGCGTTCGTCCGGCTCTTCCTGCTGACCGGTAAACTTGTTCTTCACCCGCTCCTTCTGCGTGTATGCCTTCACATTGTCGATGTAGTTGGAGCAGAGCCGCGTGAGGGCTTCCTCGTCCGCCGCAATGGCGCGCTGCACCTCGTTCTTGACGATGTCGGTATACTCTTCCTTCACGAGAGAAATGAGCTGCGAGTAATGCTCGCGCGTCTCCTCGCTCGGAATGAGCGAGTGATGCTTGAGCCCCTCTTCGAGCTCGTTCAGCACCATGAACGGATTGAGGCTCGTCGAATCGCTGTTGACGACCAGCGCGTTCGAGATCTTGTCCTGCACGTAGCGGGGCGAGATGCCGTGCATTCCTTCCGCCTTCGACTCTTTCTTGAGCTGAGCGACGTTATCCGACGTGAATCCGGGAAGCGTTTTGCCGTTGTACAGCTTGAGCTTCTGCATCAACGTGAGCCCGGCGTTCTTCGGCTCCTCGAGGCGTGTGAGGACGGCCCACATCGCCGCGATTTCGAGCGTGTGTGGAGCAATATGCTTTCCGCGCACTCGCTTGCTGTTGTAATCCTTCTCATAAATCCGCAGTTCGTCGGAGAGCTTCGTGACATACGGGATGTCGATCTTCACAGTCCGGTCGCGGAGCGCTTCCATGAACTCGTTCGACTGCAGTTTCCGGTACTCCGGCTCGTTCGTGTGGCCGACGATCACCGTATCGATATCGGTCTGGGC
>JBFWWA010000339.1:0-5903 GCA_050246455.1 Planctomycetaceae bacterium | reverse complement strand
GATCGGCGGCGGGGGCAACATTGCTCATCGCCAAGAAGATCAGCACACCCGCGAGATATCGATCGAAGCGCATCGCCCCCCCTTTCACTTGAAGGTTGTTCCATTCGCAGCGTCAGTCGACCGCCTCGACTCTTCTGCCGCGTGGCATGCTGTCGAGCGGAACATGCCCTCGCAAGGCCGAGGGCCTGCCACCCAAGCCAGCGGTCCGGGTGACGTCGTCGACACTTCTGCTCGCCGCGAACGTTCACTTTGCCGGAGCGGGTTCCGGTTTCTTCACTGCCGTCAGCCAGACCGTTTCAAAACAGTTGCCGAGCCGGGCCGGTGTGCGTGCAAATCGCTCGAGCGGTTTGGGCGTCGCTGCGCGGCCGACAATTCTGATCGGACCGGTGAACGGCGTGCCGTCGGATTTGAAGCTAAGAGTGACCTTGCCCGCAGTCTCTCCGCTCACTTCCGAGACGACCGGCGCGCACGTCACACCGGTCGGCAGCCCGACCGCTTCGATTGTGATCGGCCCCACGGAAACGCCGGGCGCCGCCCGCCGCAGAATTGTTACCGCGAACTCCGCCGGTTTCTCGGTTGTCACCGAGAGCACCTCAGCGGCGCCGGTCAGTTCGAAATCAGGCTCTTCGAGTTTGGCGGTGAGCCGGTAGTTCGATCGCTCGCCGCCGCGGCGGTATTTGTCCGCGACGATCAGCTTGTACTCACCATCATGCGCCGCCGCGTGGCCGAATGCCGAGACGCGCATCGGCGTGGCTTCATCAAACTCCACCGCGACGGCTCCCGTCGGGTCGATCAGCTTGATCCTGGGATCGAGCGGAAAGAAAAGGTTTCGCGTCTCGACGGTAATCGAGAGCTGCTCTCCCTTCTTCATGACGAACTTATAGTAATCCGACTGCTTCGGCTTCGCGAGCAGACCGGTCGCGACGGCGGGAAGTGTCAGCGCGAGCGGATTTTTTTCGTCCGACGCCGCGATTCCGGGAACGATATTGTACGGCACGAGACGAACGCGCGCTCCACCCGCTCCGCCCGGTACGAATGCATAGCCGAGCTTGATGTCGTGCGTGTTGCGGAAATCGGCGACCGGATCGAACTCCTGTCCGTCGCCGATATTCGCTCCACCGAGCGGATGCACCGGGAACTTCGAATCGACCGGCAGGTTCCATCCCCCCAGCTGGACCGCACCCGGATCCTTCTCGTTCGCAGCGAGCGGAACCGCGTGCGTGACGAACGGACCTGTTGTCATCGTCAGCCGGTAGACATAATTCGCGCCGCCGTGAAAGGCGATGCGCTGTCCCGGCGTCGAAGGGAATGCCATCAGCCGGACGACGTGCGTTCCGGTCTTCTTCGCGGTGTACGCCAGACGCGGATCGAGGTCGACGTCGTCGTGGTTTTCGCCCACAACAATTCCTTCCGGCGAAACAACCTGCAGAATCGCATCCATGGGGGAACCGAGCTTCGTGTTCGCATCGAGTGCGGCGACCAATGTCTGCCCCGCTTCGAGATAGATTGTGAAGCCGTCGACGTCGGTGTCCATCAGCACGCCGTTGACCGTCGAGCCCGAAGGAACGACGGCATGCGCGTTACGGACTGCGTTGTTTGGCTCCTTCTCCTCGAGTTCCGGAAGGCCGCCGATCAGAAACGGGAGCGAGTTCGACGTGCCGTCGTCGTTGAAAAGGCGAATCCAGACCCGGTCCGCCGCGAGATCGGGCGGAATGGTCACTGCGAGCTTCCCCGATTCCTTGGCAGGGACGACTTCGAGCCCCGGCGCGTGCACCTTAAGGGGCCAGGTAAAGCTCCCCTTGCAGGTGACGGTGAGCTTCGTACCGCGTTGCCCGCCGGCCGGAAAGAGATACGTGACATCCGGCGCAGCCGCGACCGCAGACTGTGCAGTGACACAAAGAATGAGGACAACAGCGGCGAATCGATTCCTTCCGCGGCCGCGAAGTTCGTTTCGCAGAAGGATCACATCAGCTCCGCAATCGGCCGCGAGTCGCTGACGAGGTGCGTCGGACGACCGGCGGAGTTATAGACGATCTTATCCGGGTTGATGCCGAGCTTGAGGTACACGCTCGAAACCAGATTCTCGGGTGCATAGATCTTTTCGATCGCCGTGTAGCCGTTGCGATCAGTCGCACCGACGACCTGGCCGCGCGGAGTGCCGCAGCCGGCTGCGAGAATCGAGATTGCATTCGACCAGTGGTCGCGTCCCGGTGTCTTTCGGTCCGGCAGAATGGAAATCGTCGGCGTGCGGCCGAACTCACCCATGACGAGCACGAGCGTGGTATCGAGCAGTCCGCGCTGGTCGAGATCGGTGATCAGCGCCGCGACGACGGAATCGAGCTCCTGCCCCTGCGACTTGAACCGGGTGAAGATCCCGTCGTGATGGTCCCATCCACCGTCGTAGAGGGTGACGAACGGCACGCCCCCTTCAATGAGCCGCCGCGCGAGGAGCGCCCGCTGACCGAAGGAATGCCGGCCGTAGAAGTCGCGAACCGAATCGGGCTCGCGGTGAATCTCGAAGGCGCGCTGTGCCGTTTCCGACGTCATCAGGGAGACCGCCTGCTGGAAGTTCTCATCGGCTCCGATGACCGGATCGGCCGCGGCCTTCTCGTGAAAGCGGACGAAGGTATCGAGCCGCTTTCGCATTTCGCGGCGGCTGACGGCACGCGTATCTTCGAGCGCCTGCGGGATCGTCACGTCGCGGACCCGGAACGATTTTTTGCTCGGATCATCGGAAACGACGAACGGCGCGTGCTTTGCACCGAGGAAGTTCGGCCCGCCGGAGCGCGCCATCTCGGGCATCGAGAAATAGGCCGGCAGTCCGTCTTTTGCTCCCCGTTCCGAGGATACGACCGAGCCCATGCTCGGGTGGAAACTGACGAACGCGCCGCAGCTGACCGGAATGCGCGTCGGCGCGCCGGTCATCATGTAATGGTTGCCCGCACCGTGATTGTTCTGATCGTGGCGGACCGAGCGGATGATCGTGAACTTGTCGTTGATCGATGCGAGCTTCGACATGTTCTCCGAGAACGAGAGCCCCGGCACTTTGGTATTGATCGGCTGGAACTCGCCCCGGATCGTATCGGGCGCTTCCGGCTTCGGGTCAAAGGTTTCGATGTGGCTGGGCCCGCCGTCGAGCCAGATGAGAATGCAGCTCGTCGGCCGCTTCATCGTCGGTGCGGCCGTTGCCCGCATCTTCAGCGCGTCGGCGAAGGTTCCGCCCATCAGTGCGCCGAGTCCGAGTTTCAGGCAATCGCGCCGTGCGACCCCTTCGCAATTGTGATGCAGACTCATCACGCATCCTCGCTTTCAGTCGATGTACAGGAATTCCGGCGTGTTCAGAAGCACCCAGAAGAGGTCTTCAATTCCCTTCTTCCGGTCAGTCCCCTCGCCGATCAGTTCCACCGCTGTCTTTGTTTCATCCGCCCTCGGCGGCCGGCAATAGACCCTCAAATACGCCTCTTCCACAATTTTCTCGATGGACTCTCCGCCGGCTGCCAGTTTCGCCGGTTGTGAGGCTTCCTCGCTCAGCTTCTTGTCGAGCGCGGGTGAGTTCATGAGGTGCAGAATCTGCGGGGTCGTCGAATCGGTCATCCGCTCGCACGGCGGATCCTGGTTGGGATCCGGGCGGCCGAAAGTATCGAGAAAGAGCGACGATGAGCGATGCGTCCAAAGCTGCGTGGCGCGAGAGCCTTCGGGCATCGCTGCGAACCGCTCTTCCACGCCGAGCGCGTCATTCACCGAATCGAGCAGCACTTCCGCTCGCAGACGTTGCCGGTAATAGCGTGAGAAATTCTTGAGGTCCGACGTGTTCCGTTCACCGGGCATCGAGCTCAGGCCGAAGACGTGCGACGTCATGATCGTGCGGATCAGATGCTTGATGTTGTAACCGTTGTCGCGAAAATCGGCCGCGAGGAAATCGAGCAGCGCGTCATTTGTAGCCGGGTTCGTAGCGCGAATGTCGTCGACCGGATCGACAATGCCGACCCCCATCAATTCCGCCCAGACGCGATTCGCCATCACCTTCGCGAAGAAGGGATTCGACGGTTCGGTCATCCAGTTGACAAGAACTTCCCGCGGATCGTCGTCCGGTCCGATGGTGAGCGACTTACCGGTGAGCGTCTTCGGCGGCACCGAGACTCCGGTCCGGCCGTGGACGATTTCGCCCGACTTCTTGTTGAAAATAATCTCCGCTTCGCCCGAGATCGGCGGCGAGAGTCCGCCGTGATGCCCGACGCGGGCGAAGAACGACGCAAAGCCGTAGAAGTCGTCCTGGCTCCAGACTTCAAACGGATGGTGATGGCACTTCGCGCACTCGAGCCGCACTCCCAGAAACAGCTGGCTCACCGACGCGCCGATTTCAACGACTTCCGGCCGATCGCGGAAAATCACCGTCGCGCCGTTCCGCCAGGTGCTTCCTTCCGCAGTGAGGAGCTCGCGGACGAACTGGTCGTACGGCATGTTCTCGCGGAAACAGTCTCGCAGCCAGGCGTCGAGATTCCAGACCGCCTTGATGCCGACACGATACGGATTCGGCCGCAGCAGATCGGCCCATTTGTTCGCCCAGAAGTCGCCGTATTCGGGACGCTCCAGCAGTGCATCGATGAGCTTCGTTCGCTTCTCGGGATCCGCGTCCGCCAGGAAACGGCGCGTTTCGTCCGGCGACGGCTGGCGGCCGATGGCGCGCAGAAACGCGCGGCGATGAAACGTTGCGTCATTCGTCGGCGGCGACGGGAGCATCGCGAGCAGCTTGAGCTTCTGCCAGACGAGTTCGTCGACTTTGTTCTTCTTCGGCAGCTTCTCGTAGACATCATCCGGCACCCGGTCCGGCAGCGGAATTGTCACGTTGCAGACGGCAATGTGGTTCATGTAGCGTGCCATCACCGCCGCTTCACCCGGGACCGGACCCGCCTGCAGCAGGCCTTCCGGGCTGACGCCGGCAATCGTGGCATCATTCGATTGAAACGCGCTGCCGTCGGTGACGTCCCGCTTTTTGCCGTCGGAATACTCGGCGACGACTTTGAGCGGAAAGCTCTCCTTCGGCGCGAGGCTTCTGTTCGCGGGCTCGAGAGACACGCGGACGAGCTTTGGCGCATCGGCCGGTGTGCGCGGCGCGCCGGCATGAATCCATTCGCGAAGCAGTTCGTAGTGCGGGCTGTCGACTTCGAACCGCTTGCCACCACCGTGCGGCGTCTTCCCGGTGGCCTTCATCAGCAGCAGAGAGGAATCGGGGGCCGATGCAAAGACGCGCCGTCCGCGTCCCTCTCGCACGAGGGCCGCGTAGTCCATATCGGAGTCAAAGCCGAGCAGCGAAAGAGCAAAGCCGTTCTGCCCGCGCGACTTTCCGTGGCAGGGACCGGAATTGCAGCCGAAGCGCGTCAGCAGCGGTTGGATATCGAACTCGAATGTCGGGGTTCCGGGAGAAACCGCGGCTCCTTTGGGATCCGCCGCGACCGGCGCGGAATCGGCCACCGCCGTTTCCGGTTCGAGACTGAACAGAATTCCCCCGACGACCGGCAGGCTGAGAGCCCCCAGAAACAGCATCCAACAGGTGCTGGCCTTCCCCTGCGACATGATCAGTTTTCAAACGAGGATGTCGGAGTGCGCCCGCGTGGCGGACGAGGTCGGTCGGTTGGCCCGACAAGGTCGGCAGAGCGACGGTGTCGGTTGGCAATCTACGGCTGGCAATCGGCGGTTCAAGAAGTAACATCAATTGTTGTTTACGCAACGCATTCGGTCAACTGTAAACACCATTCCGATCACGATTTCCGTCCATAATACGGTCGGGGAACGGATGAATAGAGCCCCGAGGAACGACCTCCACCGGAGAGCCCCACAATGCAGGAATTCGAGCGGCGGGCCAAGATGTCACGTTACGTCATCATTCTGCTGGCGGTCCTGGG
>JBFWWA010000338.1:0-5914 GCA_050246455.1 Planctomycetaceae bacterium | reverse complement strand
AATATCCACGACAAAACTTCCGGCAGCCTCCGGGATTCGCAGGCTCTGGAAGCCGAGAGGATACCACAGCTGCTTGCGGATCGCATGCACGGGAAGGTTATCGAACGTTGAGTCCCACTTCGTGAGTCGTGAGTAGAATACCGCGGCGTCGGTGATCTGCATCGCCTGCCAGTGGTCGGGCGATGCCATCGGCGTCTTATCAGCGATTCCAAGCACTACGGCGGGACGGAGACGTCGGAAAACCTTTGCCAGTTCCACGCGCGCCTCGAAGCAGTCAAACAGCTTCCGGTTGGGCAGCGTCAGTGTTTCGCGGACTTGAACACCCAGAATGCGTGCCGCTTCGCGCGCCTCCGCCAAGCGGACGTCCGGCCCCGGGCTGCCGGGTGTCGGCTCGCCGTCCGTCAGGTCGACAATCGCCACGCGGTAACCCTGCCGGACAAGCTTGGCGAGCGTTCCGCCGATTGCGATTTCGACGTCGTCCGGATGCGCACCGACCGCCAGAACGTCGACAGGTTGCGGGAGTGCATCGGACATCGGCGTATCCAAAGTTCGTATCAGGCGGATGGAGAGTTAGGACGGATTTCGCTTTCAGAGCTTCCGCAGGCTGTATCGTCGCATGACTCGGCCGGCGTTTCGCCCAGATAAAACGGCCGTACGAGGTTCGCAAGACGGTGAGGGTGTGTCAGAAAAGGGAGGTGCCCACTGCTGTGCAGCCATTCCGTGCGGGCGTTCGGCAGACCGGACGCGAGCTCTTCGTGGGCGGTCGAGGAGACAATTCCTTCCCCTTCAGACCGGATGAGCATCACTGGCTGCCGGATTTGCGGAAGCTTCGGCCGGCCGTCGTAGTCGCGGATGATCGCAGCGCGCCGCGCGATGCTCGCCATCGGAACCTCGCCGGAGCTTTTCACATAGAGATCCCAGCGGCCATGATCGAACGGCGGGAACCAGCGTTTGTGGCTGTAGGCCTGAATGGTCCGCCGAAAGATCAGGATATTGAGATGCCCGGGCATCAGCAGACCGAGCCGGATCAGGATGCGTTCGGTCAGGCTCAGGTTGAGATGCGCGAACCCACCCTGCAGCACCGCCCGTTCGATTCGGTTGGGGCCGGCTGAAAGTGCTTCGAGCGCGACAATCGAGCTGAATGAGCTGGCAAACAACTGAAAGCGTTCGTCGCCATGGAAATCCGCGGCCGCGAAAAGATCGCTCGCGATATCGCCTGCCGACAGCCATCCGCGCGTCGGTCGCCCCCGCCGGCTTCCGGGCAGGTCAATCATGACGCAGCGGAAGGTGTCGCGCAGCAACCAGACGAGCAAAGAAAAGAGCTCTCGCTTGGCGGTGAGCCCGTGCAGGAAATAGAGCGGGGGACCTTCTCCCCAGGTGGACCCTTCCAGTTCGTAGCGGCCACGATCCAGCTTCCAGTGGCGCGCTTCGGTGTGAAATGCGTCGATAACCTGCCGCCACGGCACGGGGGAGGGGCAGCCGGACGCCGGGGGCTCGCCAGCAATTTCTTCGGAAGGGCGGGGCGGCTGCGCAAGATCTGCGGGCACGTCGTAAGGGGGTTCAGGAATCCGGGAATCGGTCGAAGGCATAACTCTCTCGCGGGGCGCAGTCTCCAGGGCATTTCATGTTACGGGGAGACCGGTTCGGAAATAAAGTGTGCAGGAAGGTTCCGATCAACTCCTGCCCGCCATCCAGATGCGATCGAACTGCCATAAGTCTCGTCGTCTGGAATGCGCTCTCACGGCCAGTGCAATGCTACTGACACGTACAACGCCTACAACGCTCCCGCCCTGATCGTTCGATCGAGGCAGCATAACCGTTGCGACAGACCTTTCCCGGCCGATCACGACCGCATCGGCGGCAAGCCGCTCGGTGTTCTGACCTATGCTTTTCTCGGAAAGCATTGGCCTTTCAAGGCTTCAACTGGGGTCGGAACATGAACGAGAAACGCCCGCAACGGCGGAAGTATTACGTCAGCCCGCTTATTCAAGGCCGGCTCATCACGCGGATGGCGGGCTACTGGTGCGTTTATCATCTCTTCCTGTGGCACGCGATGTTCCTGTATCGAGTGCTCCAGTATCGCGATGCGGTTGCAGCCGGCGCCCCCGAAGTGCCGTGGTGGAACCTCTACACCTCGTTCGTCGTCGACAATTCGACAATGCTCATCTGCGCGGTCCTCGTGTTCCCGCTCATCCTCTGGGACATGATCCATCTCACGCATCGCGTCGCCGGGCCGCTCGTCCGCTTTCAGAATACCCTCCGTCGGATGTCGGAAGGGGAAGATGTGAAAGAAGTCAAGCTTCGTGAAGGGGATCTGCTCGACGAGCTCCGCGATGCCTTCAACGATTACCTCGATTCGCTCCACGAGATGAAGCCGTCCGACTCCCAACCGGCCGTCGAGACGGTGGCCCCGGTGTCAACGGCGGCAATCGAACCCGCGGCACCTTTGGCAGTCATCGGTGAAACATTGATGCCGCAGCCTGAACCCGAACGGGTCGAACCCAAAGCCTCAAAGCATCTGCCGACGCAGCGCGAAGTTGCCGTTGCAAAGCAGAACTCCGATTCCGATGACTTTGATGCGATCCTTCATGACTTGCGCGATATTCAATCGACATTGAGCCGCGTCAAGGTCGAGAGCCCGGCCGGCTCGAGTTCCTTCTCTCCGCGGGATGAACTGCGGCTCGATTGATTGCGACGCTTCGCTTCAATCGGCTCCCGTACTCTGATCGGCTGCGCAGATCACGTCGTAGGCGCTTCGGCTGTCCTCCGCTTCCCGCAGTTTCTGCAGAAACTCGGTGTGCTGTACCAGCCGGCCGAGCCGCGCGAGCACCTGCAGATGCGTTCGCGAGTCGCGGCAAAGGACCAGAAAGAAGAGATCCGTGAGCTGCCGCTTCGGCGCGCCGAACGGAATCCCGCTCAAGGTGCGACCAAAGGCAATCACGGACTCGCCGAGTGCATCAGGAAGCGGATTTCGGGGGTGGGGGAGGGCTACGCCGTTCTCGAACGCCGTTGAAAACACATCTTCACGTTCGCGGACCGCGGAAAGAACGAGCGCCGGTTGCCACACCTGCCAGGTGCGCCCCGCGACTTCGACGAGCTCCTCAAGCAGAGACCGCTTTGTCCGTGCGTGGAGCGGAACCTCGACCGTTTCTATACGCAGAAGGCTCGAGACCGGAATGCCCGCGTCCACTTCGGTCGATCGCTGGGAATGCTCGACGACGGCCAATTCGTCGTCGTTGTAATCGCGCATTTCCTGTTCGAGCCAGTGCGTGATCTCGACCGGGTGAAACTGCCATTCGCCGGAGACCTTGCGCCCCGGAATGCGGCCGCGGTTCGCGAGCTTCTCGATCTCGCGACGGTCGCGTCCGAGCTGCGCAGCGAGCGCATCGAGGTTGATCCATTCGTGCGACATGACGATGCTCCGGACCGGCGACACTGCCGAATCAATTCGTCGCGATGCGTCCCCGTCAAGATGACGGGAACCGATTGAGTGTACTTCGGCTAAGCCCCGTTTGCATCGAATCGCCCCCTCGGACGGACTCTGCGCACGGCGAGAAGAGCCCGGAGCGGAAGCGAATTGAGCGGCTCCGTCAGCCGGCAATCAACCGGTCGAAGCGTTCGCGGCAGCTTCGGAGCACTTGCACGTAGTCGGAGTTCCAGACCTCTTCCGACCAGACCCCGATCTCGAAGTGACCGGCATACTCGGCCGCCAGGAAGGCTTCCGTGATCTCGCGCAGCGGAATCTCGCCGTCCCCGGGGAGGCATCGATCGATTTCGGATCGGGGAGGGTCACGGAAATCATTGAGCTGGACGATTGCTACGAGCGGAGCGATCTCGGGAATCCGCTCGATCAATCGGGGCTCGCGGAACAGATGGTAAACGTCAAACGCAATGCGCGCCTGCTCGACGCCGCTCATCCCGATGATTTCGAGCGTTTCGTCGAGCGAGTTGACGAACGAGAATTGCTGCCCCACCAGCGGCGACATCGGCTGCAGGGCGAGGGAGACGTTTCGTTTGGCGGCATCCTCGGCAAGCGCACGAATCGCCTGGGCGACAAGCCGTCGGGCGTGGCGAGTTGTGTGGCCGGCCCGCGTTCCGCTCACGAGCGAAAGGCAATTTGTCTTGAGATTGCCGGCGAGCGCGATCGCGTCGCGCGCGTCGTCGACCGCTTCCTCGAATGAGCAGCCGTTTGAGCCCGTGAATCCCCCCGCCCAGGAAAGGCTCGATACGGAGAGACCCATTTCCTCAACCAGCTCGATTCCCTTTTCTTCCCCGTACTGAACGAGCTTCGACCGCCAGATGCCGATCGCTTCGATTCCCGCCTCGCAATACCCGAGTACGTCGTCCTGAAAGCCCCAGTGGTACGTCGTCGTTTCGTTGATCGACAGCCGCGTGGATGCCGGAGAGGAGGGAGCAACCAGCGGATACGCGATCTGTTCCCCAGCGCCCGGCCTCGATGCGATTTCTTCGATCACAGTCCGCTCCCGATGTCAGGACAACCGCACTTCAACGCGGCAAAAACATTTGAACGAACGACACGAGGTCTTCGACAGCCGTTTAACCGGCCGCCGAAATCTTCACCGACGGATCGTCGGCCACATTCGCCCAAACGTGCACGTGCGGTGCGCCTCGGTAATGCCAGACAAATGCCGGCCCTTCCAGACGCCAGATGTCCCAGACTTCGTCATTCCCCAGATCGCCCGACTGGAAGAAAGCGATCCGGCATTTCTCAAGCCCACCCTGAGCCGCGAGGCAGCGGGAGACTTCCGTCCGATCGACTTCGCGATAAGGCTCGACGAGAACTTCGAGCACTTTCTGCAAATGCTCTCGCTGATCTTTCGTCAGCTCGCTCCCGAGCAGGCCGACCGGATCGCCGCCGAACTGCACAGCACTTTCACGCGGCGCTTTCGGGACGAGCGCGGCTTGCCGTTGTTTGCCATCCAGCATTTTGAACAGGCCGTTGGCCTTCTGCGCCTGATGCCAGAAGACGTTGCCGGGATGGTCCGGCTTCTCGTCGAATCCCTGCGCGGCATGACCGTAAAAAATCGGGCCGCCGAATGCGACATGATCGGTACTGTCGCCGTCGCAGCGGATCGTGAGGTGCCGTCCGGTCATCACGAACTCAAACTTTCCGCTGTCGGGCTCACCGAAGATCGCGATGGATTGCTCCTTGCCGTATCCGCCAGCGTCGTCCTGCAGCTGCTTGCGGATCCGGTCGTGCCAGTCGCGATTGTAGAGGCCGAAGTAGAGAGCCTCGATAATGTCCTGCTGATCCTTGGTGTAGAATCCGCCCGAGAGTTTCTTGTCGTTGATCTGCCAGTTGTTCGAGACGTGCGTGCGGAGCACTCCGCGATCGTCGCTGTAATCCCACTCGAAGCAGATTTCTTCTTTCTGCTTCGGCGTTAACGACTGATACAGCTTCTTGACAAGATTTTCGGGTTCGGGCTGCGGAGACTTCTCCGCCGCAACTCCGCGTACGGGAAGAGAGGCGATGGTGATAGCGGCCGCGGATGCGCCCACTGCCTGCACGAAGCCTCTCCGCGAGACGGGGGTCGAGTCGGAACGGTCGCAGTCGGGACAGTGATGTCGTGAATCCATCCCTCGCTCCTTTGAGTCGGTGCTCGACCGATCGCTGACCCGCGACCGGCCGTAGAATTCATGTCAGTAATATTTCAGTGCGACGTGATGAGAGGCCCGTTCCCTCGCGTCGGCTACAGTATCGTAGTCTCACTCATAAAACGCAAACGCAATTTCCGGAAACTTCCTGATGCTGAAGTGCGCGTGAAGAATCAAGGTTGACAATGTGCATCACGCGCTTCTCATCATGTGCAGCGCCATCATTTTCCGCACCGAGATTGAGCTGTGCCGGCGAATAAAACGAGGGCTCGCCGATCACGCCGGCGAGCCCTCGTCG
>JBFWWA010000337.1:0-5922 GCA_050246455.1 Planctomycetaceae bacterium | reverse complement strand
GCAATGTCGCGCGAGCTCGCGATTATTCACGCTCGGGAGAATATCCGCGTGAACGCGCTCTGCCCGGGACCGCTTCACACCGAACTGCTGATGAGCTTCCTGAATACACCCGAGAAGAAGCAGCGCAGGCTGGTGCACATTCCCGTCGGCCGCTTCGGCGAGGCGCGCGAGATGGCACAGGCGGCGCTCTTTCTGGCCTCCGACGAGTCCTCGTTCATGACCGGCAGCGAGTTCGTCGTCGACGGCGGGATCACCGCTGCCTACGTCACCCCGGAATAAACCTTCCCACAACCCCGCCCGCCGCGCCCGGCGGACCTTTCCCCGGAGCCCCCATGCGCCCAACCATCACCATCGTGCTCCTCCTTGTCGTTTCATCCCACATCGTCGCCGCTGAGCCGGTCCGCATCGTCACCCTCGGCGATTCGATCACAAAGGGCTATCGAGAGGGAGTGAAGCCGGAAGAGACCTTCTCGGCGTATTTGGAAGGGGCTCTCAGGAAAAAGGGAATCGATGCGACCGTTATCAACGTCGGCATCGGCGGCGAACGAACCGATCAGGCGCTCCTTCGGCTCGAGAAAGATGTTATCGCTGCGAAACCGAAGTTCGTGACAATCATGTACGGCACAAACGACAGTTACGTCGATATCGGCGCGAAGGAGAGCCGGCTCACCGTCGAAGAATACCGCGCAAACCTGCAACTTCTTGTCACCAGGCTGCGCGATGCCAAGATCACGCCGATTCTGATGACGGAGCCTCGCTGGGGCGATAAAGCCGGACCGAATGGAATTGGCGAGCATCCGAACGTGAAGCTCGAGCTATTTGTCGCCGCCTGCCGTGACGTCGCGAAGGAAATGAAGACACCGCTAATCGACCATTATCTCATCTGGAGCCGTAAGCGCGCTCGCGGTGCCGACATCGGCTCGTGGACGACTGACCAATGCCATCCAAACGCCGAAGGCCACCGTGTCATGGCCGAGATGATGCTGCCGACGATCGAGCGCGCAATCAGGGAGTGAGTGTGAGCCGCTTGCGGCCATGTGCACGCGTCGCGGAGGTATCGAGCGGAATGAAGTGGTATCGCCCAGCACACCAGTCGTCGAGCTGGTCGGAATAGTGCGGGCTGCCGGGATGGCCCGACTGGCTTTGCGAATCGACGGCCCAAAGTCCCGGCGGGTTGTTCTCGAGTTCCGCGATCAGCCGATAGTTCGCACCCGCTCCCGCTTTCCACTCCGGACTCTGGCCGGTGTTGCAGACAGTCGTCTTATCGCCCCGGACGCTCACGCCGCCATGATCGAGCAACTGTCCGAGTTCTCCTCGCGACGACAGGACGTGCTTAAGCGGCAGCGTATGCAGCTTCCCCCAACTCCAGGTTTGTATGTCGGAGCCGAATCGATTGGCCAGCAGATCGAGCGCCGCCCGGAATGACTCGACGACTTTCGCGCGGCGGTCGTTCTTGTGGAACCATTGTTCTTTATCCGAGATCAGCAATCGCGACGCCACCGCCTCTATGCCGTTGAGGAGGAGCGCGGCTGTTTCAGAATCAAACCGCTCCGCTGCGACCACCTCAGCCCATTTCGAGAAAAAAGCGTTAAACAACGTCGGCGCGACGAGATCCGGATCGCACTCAAACTTCCAGTTTTCAAGGAGCCTGTTCGCAGTCTGAATTCGTTCGTCCGGAACCGTCGCCAGCACATCGCACAAAGCACCGACCAGATCGCGCGCGTGATAGGAGACGGCGTCCTGATGCAAATCTCGGAAATGCTCGCGCGTGAATCCCCCCCGGGGCGGCGATTCCAGGACGTGTCGAATGCGCTCCGCGCGATGACCGCTGATCCATCCCCCCGCCAGCGGATAGGGAAAATCGTCGGGGGCGGGGCGATTGTTCGCCGTCGCCATCCAGCCGCGCTCCGGTGCGGTCAGGCCGGGCATTCCCTGGAAGGGAACTATTCCTTCCCACTGATGCTCCGGATTCCAACCCTCGCGATAGCCCCGCTCGATGGTTTTTCTCACCGGCAATCGTCCAGCCGCCTGGTAGCCGATTTTCCCGTCGACGTCCGCAAAGACCGCTGAGAATGTCGGGACATGCCACGGTTCGATGGCGTCACGAAACTCCGCGACGTTCCTCGCTGCATTCATCCGAATGAGAGCCGTCAGCCATCCGCCGTGATGTGCGCCGAGCCACTTTAGTGCGACAGGCCCCGTCTGGTTGCCTGGCGGAGGAAGAACATCACTGACAATCGGTCCATTGCGCGAGAAGCGAATGGTCTTCGTCACCGGCTCACGGCCACGCACGGCGATCGTTTCCGTCAGTTCACGGGCCGGTTCCCACCTGCCGTAATAGAGAAAACATCCGGGACTCTCGTCGCTTGTTTGTTCCTGGTAGAGATCGCGCTGCGAACAGATATTATTCGTAAGTCCCCAGGCAACGTTCACAGTCCGGCCGAACATCACGGCAGGCATGCCGACATAGGCCATTCCCGCGACGTTGAACTTCCCGCCGGAGAGATGCACTTCATACCAGCAGGAGACTGCTTCGAACGCAATGTGCGGATCGCTCGCGACCATCGGCTTGCCGCTGGCCGTCTTTGAACCGGCAACAACCCAGTTGTTACTCCCGCCAGGTGGAGGAAACTCTTCGCGGCGATCGGTGGAGCGGGGACGATACGCCGGCATGATCCGTGTATCGTCGAGTTCCGCCGGAACCTTTGCATCCTCAGCGCCGAGCATCGGTCCCAGTGCATCGATTCCGACACGCTCGCGTGAGTACGAGCCGGCCGGGAGAATCGATTCGTCGTCCGCCTCGGCGAGCAGGAAGTCACGGTAGAGCGGGCCGTCGCCGAGAGCGCGTTTGGCAAGTTCTGGCATGACAATCACGGGGAATCGGCCCGTCAGGTACCAGCGAAATTCGTTTTCGATCGCAATGCAGTCGACCGGCGACCACTGCTCGGGACGATAATCGAGCAGATCGAATTCAATCGGCAGATTCTTGCCACTCGATTCGATCACCGCATTGATTCCGGCCGTGAATGCCTCGACGAACAAACGGACTTCGGACGTGAGCTGCTCCCATTCCCGTTCGGCAATTCGCCGCAGTCCGACGGTCCGCGTCAGAATGTCGTATTCGTGGCTGCTTTCCCCCAGAATCTCCGCCAGGCGGCCAGAGGCTTTGCGGCGCAAGTAATCGAGCTGAAACAGCCGGTCTTCCGCCATCGCATAGCCGAAAGCGAAGAAGAGATCTCTCTCGTTTTCGGCATAAATGTGTGGAACACCCTGTTCGTCCCGCTCGATTTCCACCGGAGTCGTCACACCGGTCTGAACCCGTCCCGTCGAAGACGGCACGCGTGCCGCGATTGTTGCCATCCATCGGCGATCGAACTCGGCGCGATCAATGCCGAGTTCTGCACAGACTGCCGCAATTGAAGTTCCCGCACCGAGCTGACTCAAGATTGTTCGATCGAGCAGGGTCATGAATTGTTCTCGCAGGGGATTCCTGCCGGGTGCGACCGGCAGGCTTGGGAAAGTCCTTCTTTCAACCCGGTTTCCGAGCGTATTCCTTATCGATTTTCATGGCGACGGTGCCGAGGCCGTAGTAGCCGACGGAGATTTTCGCGACGTGCGTGAGGATGTCGTAGGCCCGCCAGCGGTTCCAGCCAAATTCCTCTTCGAGCCAGAGAATCAGGTACGCCGCCGCCTGCGCCATCGATCGTTCCGCCGGCGGGCCAGTGGCGATCGTCATGATTTCGGTGGGAGACTCGATGCGCGGGCCGGGGATCGTTTTTCCCTTGATGAGATCGACGGTGATTGTTGTTTCCGCCGGCATTTCGAGACCGGTAGCCGAGAGCTCGCCGTGCCCCATCGCGGCGTGCGCATCGCCGAGATAGAGGTACGCGCCGCTGACAAAGACCGGGAGAAATACCGTGTTGCCGGGGCAGGTCTCGATGATATCCATGTTCCCGCCGTGCGGGCCGGCGGGCTGAGTGGTCGGCACACCCCAACTCGGCGTAGTGCCGATGCAGCCGAGCATGGGTGCGTACGGAATCGTCAGCTCGTCACTCCAGTAGATGAGCCCGTCCTTGATGGGGCAGACGTGCGCGCCAGGCGGAACGTCGGTGCCAAGCCATTCGCAGAGCTGCTTCGGAGAGCCGGTGTAGGTAGCGCATTGGCCGATCGTCGGATGAATTTCGCGGATTCGGACGGCCAGCGTATCGCCCGGATCGGCACCTTCAACAAAGATCGGTCCGGCGATGGGATTGCTGAACGGCATCTTGTTCTTGTCGCGAACGTCCTGGGGCGTCCGAATCTGCCCGGACAGGGCATCTTCCGACTCGACGACAATTGTCTCTCCCGGCGCGATACGCACCCGCGGCTCAAGATGCCTGGTGAATTCGTAGTTGAGCGGAGTTGCATGAACGCGTTTCAAACGGCACCTCGATCGCGAGATAAGATTCCGATTGTCGCCATTCTGCCGGAGCGAGGCGACAAAGGAAAGGAGCTTTCATGTTTTGAATGCACCGTTCGAGCGCGCTTGAATCACAGTGCGGCAGACAGGATGATGGGCTCCAATGCCGAACGTCCAATGACGTTGCAATCCGCCACGATCCTGTTTTCTGCTGCAGCCGGTAGTCGGTAGCCCGTAGTCCACTTCTTTCGCATTCTGAAATACTTCCCATGCTCATCGGTTATGTCAGTGATGAACGTTACGTCGCACTCGCCGACGTCCTGCTTGAGTTTGAAAGCAAGTCTTCGGGGCGCGTCGCGGTCCGGTCGCACGCTTCAGGCGCGATCGATGCCGACCTCCCTCCGGGAGACTACCGTGTCACACTTGCGAAGCCCGGCTATGGGTCGAAGCGCGTCGAGCTGACGTTGCCGGAGAAAACGCCGCATCAGTTCCGGCTTCTGCGAGACTGCATTCTCGGCTACGTCTGGCCGAAGTGGGTGCAGTCCGGAGACCAGTCGGAATTCCGCGTCCATGCGAATGAAGCTTACAAACTCGAACTGTTCCGCTACGGAATCAGGAAAGAGTTTATTCGAACCATCGGCTGGTACGATGAACATGGCCCTGACGCGACGAAGCAGATCACGCCAGACGGCGACTACACGCAGACCGGCGTGATGTGGAACAAGTTCGGCTACTCCAGTCCGCAGCACAAGCAGTACGTCACCGCGCCGGAACGCTCGGGACTGTATTACTTCCACGCGAAGACCGAGACAGGGAAGTTTTTCTCATTTCCGTGGATCGTCGCCCCGACCAGGCCGAGCGCGAAGATCGCGGTCCTCGCATCCAACATCAACTGGAATGCGTACAACAGTTTCGGGGGGCGGAGCAATTACATTCACGCCGATTGCTTCCCGCCGACACCGACTGTCAATGCTCGGCTTGAACTGCGGCGGTACACCAACCCTATGCATCTCAATTACGAGACCGTCGACTATGCGCCGCTTTCTTTCGAGCGTCCCGAACTGATCAGTCACATTCCGGAAGCGGAACAGGTGACTGAGCCGATCGAAGGGCGGGCTGCCTGCCATGTCGCACCGACCGAGTGGCGGTTGATGGCATGGCTCGAGCGCGAGGGTTTCGCGTACGACGTTTACGCGGAGACCCAACTCCATTTCGGTCAGCTCAACCTCGATGACTACAAGGTCCTCGTGCTCGGTCCGCATCCCGAATACTGGTCGAGCGAGATGTATTACAAACTGAAGGCGTGGGTCTTCGAACGCAGTGGACGCCTCGTCTATCTCGGCGGCAACGGACTCAACTGCGACGTCGAGTTCCTCGACGAATCGACCTGCATCTACCGCAATGAAGATTGTCACCGCCTCACCGCACCGGGAAATACTTACGAGAGCCGGTTTCACATGCGGCACGTATCGGAAGCGAATCTGCTTGGCGTCGTTTACAGCGACACCGGCGTCATGACCGCC
>JBFWWA010000336.1:0-5924 GCA_050246455.1 Planctomycetaceae bacterium | reverse complement strand
CGAAAATCCGAGTGGTCGCGCATTGAAGGAACCCCGACTCCCAATGGCGTCGGCTTTCTGCAGATCGAGCCGGATGGAAAGATTCTGGTCGCAGGCACATCGGGCGTGCATCGCTTTGAAGGTGATCCGACCGCAGAGCATGTTCCATTCATGATTTTCGGCCGCGATTTTGGACGGTCGAAGAAAGGAGGCAAGTTCGTCGATGTTTCGGCGAAGCCGTTGCCCGAGATCCGCCGCCCGTTCGCCGCGTCGATGGCGCCTGACGGGAATTCGCTCGCAATCGCTTCCAATGGAAAGCTGCTGGTCCTCCGCAAGAACGCCGAAGGGATTTTCGCATCTGGTCCGTCGCGCGATCTCAACACGAAGGGAGCCGCACTTGTTGCGCACGCGGGTCAGGTCGTGCTCGCAGCACTCGGTAACGGCGAAATGCACACGTTTTCCGCAGAGACGCTGGAACCGATCGCAACCTTTGAACCCTTCGGATCGCAGCAGCCGCGCATGACGACGGCATCTCCCGACGGCCGGTGGATCGCCGTTGTGTTTCACAATCGCAGTTTCTGGCTGCTCGACACCGTCGCCGGGCATCCGGTCGACCCTGATGTCCGCGGCCGGCGCGACGTCTCGAGCGCCGCATTTACTCCCGCAAGCACGCTGCTGATCTCGGACCGGTTTGCGCGAGTCACCGAATATGAACCCGACTCTCTCCGCGTCGTCAACCAGTACGTTCCTCCCTCAGACACGCTCGAGTTCGTTTACCGCTATGTGATCACGCCGATTTACACCATCTTTCCGAAGCCGGGTGAGCTCGGAAACTTTGTCAATTATCTCCTCACCGAAGAACAGTCGGTCTCGTTCGATCGCCGATCGGAAGAGGACCTGCGTGCCGAGCGCTTCGTGATCGATATCTGGACGCCGGTATGGAGCAATCTCGTGTTCGTGACGGTGGTCCTCACCGTCACCTGCATCTACATTTCCCGGCATGACTTCTGATCGGTGCGGTCAGTCGAGCCCGGCGAGAAACGTGGTCAGGGCCGCATTCACCGCTGCCGGATTCTCCATGGGCGACATGTGCCCTGCATGTTCGATCTCGACAAATTTCGCACCCGGAATGGCGTCTGCCATTTTCTTTGCATCTTCGGGCGGGGTAATGCGATCCTCCGTTCCGACAATGACGAGCGTCGGCACGTCAATGAGCTCTAGCAGCGCCGTCGAGTCGGGACGGGCAGCCATTCCACTCAAACCCGCGGCGATACCGATCGGGTTTGTCTTCATGATCATGCGGCGCATCTGTTCGATCACATCGGGCCTCTGGGTCGGCGTGTCCGCCGCGAAGAGCCTCGGCATCATCGCTTCGAGCGCAGCGTCCGGCCCCTTTGCCATCGCAAGTGCCGCCAGCTTCAATCGATTCTGTGCGCCTTCGGTCGTATCGGCCTGAGCGCGCGTATTGCAAAGAATGAGTGCGCGCACGTGCGATCCGTATTTCTGCAGGAACGGAAAAGCGATGTAGCCACCCATCGAAAGTCCGCAGTAAACTACAGGCTCGGTGATCCCGAGCGCCTTGATCAGTCCGACGAGGTCGTCCGCGAACTCCTCCATCGACACGATTCCCATCGTGATGTCGCTGTCGCCGAATCCGCGCAGGTCGGGAGCAATGCAGCGATGCGTTTCGCGCAGCGCATCGATTTGAGAGTTCCACATTTCGTGACTGAGCGGAAAGCCGTGGACGAAAAGGATTGGTGGGCCCGATCCCTCGTCATAGACGGCAATTTCTGATCCGCCGATCGAAACTTTCTTCATTGCGCGCTCCCTTTCCCCCTGCATCAGCGTGTGAATTTCAACATTCAGCCGCGTCGCAGAGGTGCCGCGTTGCGCGTCCGGCTGTGATCCAACTCCCCGTCCGTTATGATAACCGTATCAATCGAATTGTCAGTCCCCGCTGTTCGGTTTCCACCCTGGGAGAGCATTCTCGAATGGATCCGCTGCTCGATCGTTTTCTGCGTTATGTGAAGCTCGACACTCAGGCGGACGAATCGAGCAAGACCTATCCGAGCACGATGAAGCAGCTCGAATTGAGCCGCATGCTTGCCGCCGAATGCCGTGAGATCGGGCTCTCGGACGTGTCGATCGACGAGTTCGGCATCGTCATGGCGACCGTTCCCGCAACAGTGAAACACAAATCGCCGACGATTGCCTGGGTGGCACATGTCGACACCTCTCCGGAATTCTCTGGAGCAAATGTCAAGCCGATCGTCCATGCAAACTACGACGGGAAGGACATTGAACTGCCGGGAGATCCCTCCCGAGTTCTGCGTCTCAGTGATAACCCTTCCCTCAAAGAGCTGACCGGAGCGACGATCGTCACGACCGACGGCACGACCTTGCTGGGGGCGGACGACAAGTCGGGCATCGCGGTCATCATGACCGCCGCCGCACATCTCCTCGCGCATCCTGAGATCGCGCATGGGCCGATCCGAATCTGCTTCACCTGCGACGAAGAGATTGGTCACGGAGT
The DNA here is from genome assembly GCA_050246455.1 of Planctomycetaceae bacterium. Lineage (GTDB taxonomy): Bacteria > Planctomycetota > Planctomycetia > Planctomycetales > Planctomycetaceae > CAZVJA01. The sequence goes on along the minus strand of JBFWWA010000336.1, from coordinate 3,412 downwards.
CGACAAGGTCGATATCAACAAACTCGGCGCTCAATGCGCGTACACGCTCGACAGCGAGGGTTGCGGGCGCATCGACAGCGAAACTTTTTCCGCCGACAAAGCAACCGTCACCGTCACGGGTGTCAACACGCATCCCTCCGTCGGTAAGGGGGTGATGGTCAATGCGATCCGCATTCTCAGTGCATTTCTTGCCGAGCTGCCGACGGAAACTCTGTCCCCTGAAACGACTGATGACCGGGACGGGTTTCTGCACCCGTACCACGTTGAAGGAAGCGTCGCGAAAGCGCAGGCGCGGATCATCTTGAGGGACTTCGTCACCGCGAAGCTCTCAGACTACGCCGCACTCCTCGAGAAGATCGCCGAGCCGTTGCGCAGGAAATACCCGCGGGCGGAAATCAAAATCGAGATCGAGCGGCAGTACCGCAACATGGGTGACGGGCTCAAAAAGGAACCTCGCGCCGTCGCAAAGGCCGTCGAGGCGACACGCGCCTGCGGCCTCGAGCCCCGAATGTCGATCATCCGCGGCGGAACCGACGGCGCGCTTCTGACCGAGCTCGGTCTGCCCACGCCGAATCTCTCGTCCGGCCAGCACAACCCGCACTCACCGCTCGAATGGACGAGTCTCGAAGAAATGCGGAAGGCTGTCCAGATTCTGATCGAGCTGGCGAAGGCCTGGGGAGCGGAAAAAGCGTAGCGCCTTGCGGCCCGGCACGACGCCGATTTTCGTGTGGAATGCTGCCAGTTCCACGCGCCGATACCCCTCCCCGCCGACCCGGTGGTACAATCGAGGTATGCCCGCCACACGCCGCCGATCCTCCCGCCTCGCGCTCTCTGCAGCCTTGCTTTGTGCTGTGGTGATCACAGTCGATTCCGCGCGCGTCCGGGCCGATGAAAAACCAGACAAGGCCGGCATCGAGTTTTTCGAGAAACGAATTCGGCCGGTTCTCGTGCAGCACTGCTATGAGTGCCACTCCGCCGCCGCGAAGGAGCCGAAGGGAAAGCTCAGACTAGACTCGCGCGACGCATCCCGTAGCGGCGGAGAATCGGGAGCCGCAGTGGTTCCCGGCAAACCGGAAGAGAGTCTGCTCGTCAGTGCACTTAAGCACGACGGTTTCGAGATGCCCCCGAAGAAGAAACTCTCCGATGCGATTGTCGCGGATTTCGTCCATTGGATTGAAATTGGCGCACCGGACCCGCGAGACAAAGCCGCTACCGCCGAAGAGGCGGCCGGTGAAGCGTGGGAAGCACAGTACGCCGAGCGGATCGGCTGGTGGAGCCTGCAGCCCGTCGGTGTGCCGCCGGTCCCTGAGCTGCATGGGGACGTCTCCTCTGAAAACTCGATCGATCGTTTCATCCGCGCGCGACTCGCGAAAGAGGGGCTGAAGCATTCCCGGCCCGCCGACAACCGCACGCTCGCGCGAAGGCTGTCGTTCGCGCTCCGCGGTCTGCCCCCGAGCCCGGATGAGGTCGAATCGTTTGTGAGCGACACCGCGCCCGACGCGTGGGAACGACTCGTCGATCGCTGGCTCGCCTCCCCTTCCTTCGGCGAACGCTGGACCCGTCACTGGATGGACGCGGTCCGCTACACCGACACCTACGGTTATGAATGGGACATCCCGGCCAAAGGTGCATGGCGCTATCGAGACTATCTCGTCCGCGCTTTCAACTTGGACGTTCCGTTCGATCAGCTCATTCGTGAACAGATTGCGGGCGACCTCCTCGAGCGGCCGCGCATCGATGAACTCGCGCGGACGAACGAATCGCTCATTGGACCGATGTTCTTCCAGCTCGGCGAAAAGCGGCACGGCGACAGCTCGGAGTTCGACGGCATTCACCAGGAAATGCTCGACAACAAGATTGATGCGTTCTCGAAGGCATTCCAGGCAACGACGGTCGCCTGCGCTCGCTGCCACGATCACAAGCTCGATGCCGTTGCGCAGCGCGAATACTACGCACTCGCCGGAACGTTCATGAGCAGTCGCTGGGTCGCGAACACAACGGACCTTCCGGAGCGGAATGCTCCTGTCATTGACGAGCTGAAGAAGTGGAAGGGGGAGCTGCGAAAGGTTCTCGCGGCGGAATGGACATCGAATATCCGTTCGCTCGAGTACGATTTGCGGGATGCGATCACGGAAGTTTCGTCGAGCGCTCAGAATTCTCGGAACACACGCGTTACGAACCTGCGGAAGCTGCTCGCCGCCGATGCGAAAGAGCCGCCGCTCGAAAGCGCACTCTATCTCTGGTGGGCTCTCACACGACCGCAGCAACCGGGGCAGGGTAATTCCACAGCCGAGCGGTGGCAAACGGTTGCAAAACGCTACGCCGACGAGCAGAAAGCGCGCCGCGAGAAGAACAAGTCCCACTTCCGCGAGATCGTCGATTTCGCCAATGGGGTTCCGGAGGGGTGGTCAGTTAACGGGACCGGCCTGACCGAGATTGCTCGATGCGGAGACTTCGTTGTCTCCCTCGACGGATCGAAGGCGGTCGAGCGCGTGCTGCCGGCAGGACTCTACACGAACCTGCTGTCGCCGCGGCTCAACGGAGCGATCCGGACGCCGTTCTTGAGTCAATACGACACCGGCCATATCAGCTTCGAGTGCTGCGGTGGCGACTTCGCGGCCAGCCGCACCGTCATCGACAACGCGTTCCTCACTGAAAAACAGAAGTACCTGAACCATTCCCATCCCGAGTGGGTTCTTTTCTGGACCCACAACGACATGAAGGACCGGCATAATTACGTCGAAATTGCGACGAAAACGAGCAACCCGAACTTTCCGCCGCGCGTCGGTCTCGGCCCCGAACTGACCGCTGCACAGATTCAGGATCCGCGCAGCTGGTTCGGCGTCACGCGCGTCGTCCTGCACAACGCGCCGTTCACCCCGGTCGATGAACTGAATCGATTCTCTCCGCTCTTCTCCGGCGATGCGAAATCGCAATACGCCGCACCCCCGGATCTGCAAACGGCGACAAACTGGTACGCCGGCTGGCTCGGCTCCGTCATCGAGCGGTGGAGCGCGGACCGCGCAACGCGCGATGATGTCGCCTTGATCAACTCATTGCTCGACAGCGGACTGCTGACGAACGACATCGGACCTTCGAGTCCGGAAGAGGGAACCTCCAATCTCCGTTTCGGTGTTGAACATTATCGGGAGCTCGAACGGAAGCTGGAAACTCCCTGTACCGTCAACGGCATGGCGGATCTCGACCCCGCTCGGGATGCTCGCCTCAACATCCGGGGTGAATACGATCAGTTCGGCCCAGCGGTTCCCCGCGGCTACATGCGGATGCTGCACAACACGGATCAGCCGTTCCACACGAAGGAAAGCGGACGTCGCGAGCTTGCCGAACAAGTGGCCTCCGGAAACAATCCGCTAACGGCGCGGGGCTACGACAATCGCGTCTGGCATTGGCT
>JBFWWA010000335.1:0-5929 GCA_050246455.1 Planctomycetaceae bacterium | reverse complement strand
TGGGGGGTGCAGGCCCCGCCGGACGACGACCGGACCCCTCTCCTTCCGGGAGAATACATCTGCGCAGTCGGCAGCCAGGGGCGAGACTACCGGCACCTGCTCAATGCTCTCCGACTGACCCCGGAGATCCAGCTCGCGGTTGTTGCAACCCCCGAGAACCTGACGGGACTTTCCATTCCCGAAAACGTCACCATCCACACGAACATTCCGCGCGAAGACTGCAACAACATCATCCGCCACTCGCGATTCATGACGCTTCCGCTGCTGCATTCCGAAGTTCCGTGCGGGCATGTCACCCTTGTAACGGCGATGTATCTCGCAAAAGCGATCATCGCGACGGAGTCCGCGGGAATTACCGATTACATTCACGCGAACCGGAACGGCATCTTCGCCCGGCCGGGAGATCCCAAGGCACTTGCTGCGCGCCTCCGTGAACTCTGGAACGACCGCGACACAACGCAGCGGATGGGAACCGCGGGGCGCGAAATCGCTCTCGCCCACTGCACCGAGCAGACGACGATCGACTACATGCGCCGCCTGCTCGATCGCCTCGCAACGACAGGGACGATCTGATCAGCTGGGCCGGTGTGCCGGCCGTATCTCACCCTCGCCCCTGGAGGGAGAGGGTGAAGAAATGCCGCGACAAGCGCACATTAAAAGAGCGTAAAGCTTCGCGTCGCGCGGACTCTCTACTCTCCGCCCGCAACGCTCAAACTATCCTGGCAATCGTTTCGGTTGCACCTGCTGGCCCCGTTGTGTGCCGGGTGGGGGCGGGGAGATCGGCTCGCTGCCGTTGACCGGGGGGGGCCACAACTTTCGCTGGAAGCGCTGCGGCTTGATTCCCCCCGCCATCATCCCGGTCGTCGCCAAAGCGAGTTCGGTGGCGGAAACCCGGGTGAGCCCGTTGAGCGCACCCATTGCGAGCGCGCAGATCGGATTGATCTTTGCGTTGAGCAGGTTGTCGATCGAGTACAGCGCAAGAATCAACGACAGCACGGTGACCGCGGCCAGGTGCGGGGTCGACCATTCCGAGACCGGGTGCCGCCAGCAGAGCAGAATCACCGGCAGGACGTAGATGAGCGTCACCGCCGCCAGGCCGACCAGCCCCGACTGCCCGAAAGACAGAATCCAGAGCCCGTCGACGGTCGAGATGTCCTTGTCGAACTCGTCCCGGATGCGCGAACGGCCCCAGCGGCCCCACCCGAACCATTTCTGTTTGAGCGCTTTGGCTGCGAGCTGATTCTCGTTGTCGAAACGAAAATCGAGCGACTGCGCCCGTTGCGGCTCGAGAATCTCACCCGCCAGTGTGACCGCCTCCTGGCCGTCCCACATGTTGGTCGCGCGGGCCCACGAATAAGCGAGCGGAATGAGCACGACGATCAGCAGCGGAATGGGCGAACGCAGCCATCGGCAGATAAACAGAAGCGCCGTCCCGCCGAACATCAGCAGAATCGCACCGCTCGATCGGCAGAGAATCGTCGTGATGATCACCAGCGGAACGGCCCAGATCGGCTTGATCTTCCAGATCTGGTTCATCGCGCCCGACTTCCACAGCCAGATGCCGCACAAGCTTCCGCTCGTCATCCACATCGCGAGCATCAGCCCCGAATTCATGAACCCCTGCGGCCTCCATCCACCGAGCCGGGAACCGGCCCAGCCCGTGTCGATGCCGTACACCCATCGCGTCAGCTGCGGACTCATCTTCACTTCGAACAGGCAGATCGGCACGTAGATGAGCGCGCTCAGGAACATTCCGATCGCAAGCTCGCGAATCGATTCGGCGTCGGTGAAGTAGACGCGGCCGATGAAATACGGCACCCCCCAGGTAATCGTCTGTTCAACGACCCAGGTCAGTCCGTCATACGAGCCGAGATTGTTCGTCATCGACGAGATGAACACGCTCGTGCAGAGGACGAACATCGGAATGTCGAACCAGCGCGGTCGAAACGACATCAATCGCTGGAAGTCGAAGAACAACATTCCCAGCAGCACCCCGACGCACGTCGCGAACATCTTCGTGTAGTCGGGGAGGCCGGGAAGCTGGTAGCCCGCGTCCGGCAGGAAGAGCCACGCTCCCAGAAACGCAACGAGCACCGCCCGCCGCGGCGGAAGCGTGAGGAACAAGAGCAGTACGAACGGCACCCAGCCGAACAATGTCAGCGGAACTGCAACCGTCATCGACAGCAACCTTCCCGATGCGAATCCATTCGGAGCGATCCCGCGGAACCGCTCATTCCCATTCAATCGTGCTCGGCGGTTTGGAGCTCACGTCGTAAACGACGCGGTTCACCCCCCGCACGCTGTTCGTAATGCGGGTCGAAATCCGCCCCAGCACCTCATGCGGTATCGGATACCAGTCGGCCGTCATGAAGTCGTCGGTCGAGACGGCTCGCACCGCGACCACATCTTCGTACGTCCGGCCGTCACCCATCACTCCCACCGACTGCACCGGCAGAAGGACCGCAAACGCCTGTTGAATTTTGCGATACAGCCCCGCCTTGCGAAGTTCGTCGACGACAATCCAGTCCGCCTCGCGGAGCGTTTCAAGTTGAGGCTTCGTGATCTCCCCCAGGCATCGCACCGCAAGCCCCGGACCCGGGAACGGATGCCGCCAGATGAGATCATCCGGCAGGCCGAGCTCGAGCCCCATCCGCCGGACTTCGTCCTTGAACAAATCGCGCAACGGCTCGATCAATTCAAAGCCGAGCTCGTCGGGCAATCCGCCGACATTGTGATGCGCCTTGATCGTTGCCGCCGTTCCGTCCGGATTCGCTCCGGACTCGATCACGTCGGGATACAGCGTTCCCTGAGCAAGAAAATGCGCGTCCGGAATCGATTCCGCTTCCTTGCGGAAGACTTCAATGAAGACGCGGCCGATGATTTTCCGCTTCTGCTGCGGATCCGAAACGCCCGCCAGTTCGTTCAGGAACCGGTCGCGCGCGTCGACGACGTGCAGGTCGGTTTTGAAGTGTCGGCTGAACCGCTCGCGCACTTCTTCCGACTCTCCTTTTCGGAGTAAGCCGTTGTCGACGAAGATGCACGACAGTTGCGTGCCGATCGCCTGCGACAACAGCGCCGCCACGACCGACGAATCGACGCCGCCGGAAAGACCGCAGATGACGCGGCTCGAACCGACGCGCTGCCGGATTGTTTCAATTTCCCGCTCAATCAGCGAGCTGATCTTCCACGTGCCGCGGCAGCCGCAGATATTCTTGACAAAGTTCGCAAGCAGCCGGCCGCCATGCTCCGTGTGCGTCACCTCCGGATGAAACTGCAGTCCGTAAATGGGCCGGGTTTTGTGTCGGACCGCCGCGAACGGGCAGGTCTCCGTCTCCGCCAGCGAGACGAACTGCTCGCCGAGATTCTCGACCTGGTCTCCGTGGCTCATCCAGACGGTGAGCCCGCTCGGGATGCCGTCGAAGAGATCCTTCGAATCGAGAACCTGGCAGGGAGTGCGGCCGAACTCGCGCGACACTCCGGGCGAAACGTTACTTTTGAGCACGCGGCACGCCGCCTGCATCCCGTAACAGATGCCGAGAACCGGAATGCCGAGCTCGAAGATGCCGGGGTCGGGCTGCGGTGCATTCCCCTCGTAGACGCTCGCCGGCCCGCCAGAGAGGATGAGCCCCTTCGGGTTGAGTTCGCGGACCCGATCGGCGGAAAGATCGTGCCGGACGAGCTGGCAGAAGACGTTCTGATCGCGAACGCGCCGGGCGATAAGCTGCGCCGTCTGTCCTCCGAAGTCGAGCACGAGGACAAGCTCCTCGGCCTTCGGGTCAACGAATCCGCGATACTTGCTGGATTTGAGAGCGGTGGTCAAGTTGTCGGTCTGCTCCGTCGAAAGTGTTCCGCTCACTCGAGAGCATTCGCGGAACCGCGAACGGGAAATCGTTTATTTTACAGGCCTTACGCGAAAAGGAAAGCATGTTCGCCCGGCCCGTTTCCTTCAGGCTCCCGTCGCTGTATTCTCGGAAGAATTGCGGACTTCCGCCAATAAGCATGCCGCGGCCACGCCCAGGGGGAAAACATGTTGCGCATCGTTGCGATCGGCCTGTTGTTGACGTCTTTTTCCGTCTCGATGGACACGCCTGCACGCGGGGAGAAGCCGATGTTTCCGGAATTTGACAAGCTCCCCTCTCACCCCGACCTTCCCGATCCGCTCGTCCTGTTCGACGGGCATCCGGTCACCACCCCCGCAGAATGGAACGACAAGCGGCGGCCGGAGCTCAAAGCCCTCTTTGAACACTATATGTACGGATACGCTCCTCCGGCCCCGGAGAAGATCCACGCCAAGGTTCTCTTCGAGAACAAAAGCTTCCTCGACGGCAAGGCGACGCTCCGCGAGACCGAATTGAAGTTCGGCCCCCCCGCCACACCTGCGCTCCACGTTCTGATCATTCTTCCGAACCAGGTCACCGGCCCGGTTCCGGTATTCACCGCGCTCAACTTCTGCGGCAATCATGCAGTCGTCGCCGATCCCGGCGTCGCGATCTCAGAGAACTGGATGTACCCGAAGTGCGCCGGCTGCGTCGACGACCGCGCGACCGAAAAAGGACGCGGCACGCAGGCGGCCATGTGGTCGGCCGATCTCCTCGTCGAACGAGGCTACGGACTCGTCACCTGTTACTACGGCGACATCGACCCCGATCAGCCCGACTTCACCGACGGCATCCATCCCCACTATCTCCCGTCAGGACAAACCCAGCCGGGCCAGCACGACTGGGGCTCAATCCGCGCGTGGGCGTGGGGTCTTTCGCGCATCGTCGATCATCTTGTGACGTTGCCGGAGATCGACCCGAAGCGAATCTGCGTCACCGGCCATTCGCGCCTCGGCAAGACCGCGCTCGTCGCGGCCGCGTTCGATGAACGCTTCGCGCTCGCTGCGCCGCACCAGTCGGGAACCGGCGGCTGCGCTCTGAGCCGCGACAACGATCAGGAAACGGTCGAGCGGATCAACCGCGTCTTTCCGCACTGGTTCAACGACGAGTTCGTAAAGTTCGCCAACCACGAAGACAAGCTGCCAATCGACCAGCATCTCCTCATGGCACTCGTCGCCCCGCGGCCATTGCTCGACACGGAAGGCGATCAGGATAAGTGGGCGAACTACTCGAGCTCGCTCCGCGCGCTTCAATCCGCCGACAAGGTTTACAAACTGCTCGGTGCACGAGGTCTAGTCGGCGCCGGACTCGTGCAGGGGGACGAATCGGTCGGCGATAAGAAAGTCGGAAACCTCGTCCAGTATCGCCGCGACGTGAAGCACGAGCTCAACCGCGACTTCTGGCAACGGATGCTCGACTTCGCAGACGCCCAACTGCCGGAGCAGAAAACCAGGTAGGTAGATCGTCATCAGGCGAGTGGTGGGCGTCAGCCCGCCGTTTCTTCTTCGAAGGGTGGCCCAGCTTGGCGCTTCGCCTGAGGTTGTCCGGGAATTCAGGTCCGGGACAGTCGCTGGGAATGAGAGTCGAAATGCTCGGGCTGGAATTCGGGTGGCCGGGGCAAAACGAAGTGTGCCCCGGAATCTCCGTGGAAACTGGTTCGAATTCCCGGACGGCCTCTGGCGTTTCGCCTAGCTGGGCCGCGCAGCGGCAGGAGGTCGGGGCACGCGGTCCCGCTGGTTGGCAAGAATCGTTGTGACAATTGAGCTGCATCAATCCCCCTTCACGAACAATGCGATGCCGAACGAGCGACCTCTCGTCGCGTTGCGACCCAGCCAGGCGTTCCGCCAAGCTGAGCCACCCGACACCCGGGACGCACCGTAGAACCCACAGTCAACGCGAACCCCGAGCCTGCCCCAGACTCCGCTTGACACATCTCACGAATTCCGGGAAAACGCTCCCCTCATTCAGCGTCTCAATTCGACAATGATCTCGACTTCTTCTCTGTACCGAGGGAATGGTGAACAGGGGCAAACTTCTCGCAGCGTTGATCG
>JBFWWA010000334.1:0-5939 GCA_050246455.1 Planctomycetaceae bacterium | reverse complement strand
GGCGGCTTTTGCTGCGCGTTGTTTTGCCGGCCCCGTTGGGACCCCGTCGCCCGAAGATTTCCCCTCGCGGAACATCAAACGCTGCGCCGCGGAGCGCGTGAATCTGCCTGCGGCGGATCCAGCCGCTCTTGTAGGTCTTTTCGAGTTTGTTGACGGCGATGGCGGCGGGGGCGTTGGCCACGGTACGATTTTCCAGGGTGTCACAGCATCATAGTCGCGCCGCGAAATGCGGGAAAGGTGCGGGTGGTTCCTTCAGGTACGAACGATCATTCGTTCGATGAGCCAGAATCTTAACTGCCGACGCTGGAGAATGGGCATTGCAGCGCAGAACTCTGCTCGACAGCCTCCGCGATGCCTTCGCCGGCATTGGGTATGTTTACCGCACGCAGCGAAATCTACGCATCCATGCTGCCGTCACGGTTGCTGTCATTGCTTTCGGGTTCTGGCTGCGCCTCAACGCACGCGACTGGGCCGTGATCGCGCTGACGATCGGCGCGGTGCTCGCCGCCGAGATCATCAATACGGTGGTTGAGGCGCTCGTTGATCTGCTGATGCCGGAATGGCATGAACGGGCGAAGGTCGCGAAAGATGCCTCCGCGGGAGCCGTGCTCGTGATTTCGATCACCGCCGTGCTCGTCGGTCTCTGCGTGCTCGGCCCGCCGCTCTGGCAAAAACTCTTTTCAGTGCACGAATAGAAACTGCTTTGAGTTGACGAGCGCCCATTCGAGGTCTTCGTAGCAGTCTTTTGGGGTCGGGCTTTCGGCGAGAAACTGCTTGGCCGCATCTTTCTCGGGTGCGCTCGGGAGGCGGCTCAATGTCGCGAGGTAAATCTCCTCGACGATTTCATCGTGTGGCTTCTTCGCCGCGAGCAGCTTCGCGATGCGCCCGTCGGCGGCGGCGATTTTTCCCATCACGATGTCGCCGTTGAGTGTGTGGAGCGCCTGCGCGAGGCTTTCATCCGGTGATCGCTCGCATTCGCAGACGCTCACGCGCCGCGGTTTGCCGAAGGTCTTGAGGAAGTAATCGGGATACTCCGCATCGGGGAGTTCGATGGCTCGCGTTCCAAGCGGCAGATTCTGGAATTTCGTTTTTGTTCCAGCCGAGGCGTCAATTGCGTCGAGCAGCGCTTCGGCGGAAATGCGTTTCACCTTGAAGTGACTGTAGAAGCGGCGGTCGGAGGCATTCGCGACCGTCGGCTGCGAATCGAGCTGATAGAGCCGGGAGGTCAGAATCGATCGCAGGAGCTTCTTGACGTTGTAGCCGCTCTCAACCAGCTCCTTCGCGAGGGCGTCGAGAAGTTCCGGATTACTGGCGGGGTTTGTGGCGCGAAGATCATCGACCGGCTCGACGAGACCGCGTCCCAGCAGATAGGAGACGTAGCGATTCGCGATCGACCGTGCGAAGTAATTGTTGGCCGGGGACGTCAGCCACTCGGCGAGGGGAATGCGACGGTCGAGCGGATTGTCGGCTTCCTTCCCTTCGAGGAGCACCGGCTTCATCACTTTGCCGCTCTTGGGATGTGAAACTTCGCCTCCGGAGCGGACGATCACGACCTGCTCGCCGCCGAAGAGTCCGAACTCCTGACTCCCTTTCGAGCCGACGCGCGCGAAGAACGAGGCGAACTGGTAGTAATCGTCCTGGGCATATTTCTCGAACGGGTGGTGGTGGCATTTCGCGCACTGGAGCCGCACGCCGAGGAAAAGCTGCGCGGTCGCTTCCGCCAGATCGGATGCGTTGCCGTTAATTCGGAAGAAGTTGGCCGGCCCGTTGCGGTAAATGGAGCCCTTGGCCGTCACGAGTTCGCGGACGAATTTGTCGAGAGGCTTATTGGTGCGGAACGCTTCTTTGAGCCAGTTGTGCATTGCCCACATCCCCTGCTCCCCCAGCACGTTGCTGTCGTTGCGAAGCAGGTCCGACCATTTCAGCGTCCACCATGCGGCGTACGGATCGTTGTGGGTATCGAGTTTCGGATCGCCGGTGAGGCCGAGTAGTCGATCGACGAGGTTGTTGCGCTTCTGCGGGTCGTTCGAAGCGAGGAACGTCCGTGTCTCATCAATGCTCGGCTGCGTGCCGATCGTGTCGAGAAACGCCCGGCGCAGAAACGTTGCGTCATCACAGATCGGGGATGGCTCGATTCCGAGCTCACGGAACTTGGCAGAGGCGAGTTCGTCGACGTAATTGTTGTTCGTCCAGCCGGTGAGCTCGATCTTGTTGGCGAAGGGGACGACGAACATCGCAATCTCGGCCTGTCCCTCGAAGCGGACCATCGCCGGAGCCTGTCCCCGGCCGACGGTTTTCACGAGTCCCTCCGTGCTGACTTCGAGGACGGACTCATCCATCGCGTTATAACGGGCAAGAGCGGTCACGTCGCGCCGAGAGCCGTCAGCATATTCCGCTTCGACGCGCAACTGCTGTTCGACATCGGCCTTCGTCACGAGGTGCTGAGGCGAGACGGTGAGCTTCGTGACGGCGGGCGTTTTATCGCTCGGAGCGGCGGCTCCCGAGCGAACCCAGGCGGCGAGCGTTGCGTACTCGACGGAGTCCGCTCGCAGGCGGCGGCTCCCGCCGTGGGGAACCTGCATCGTCGGCTTTTCAAGAAACAGGCTCGCTTCCGGATTCAGCGGGTTCACGCGTCGCTGCGAATGATCACGAACAATCGCCGCGTGATCGGCGTGCGGATCAAAACCGAAGACCGATAATTTGAAACCACCTTTGCCGTACTGGCTGGCGTGGCAGGCCCCCATGTTGCAGCCCGCTTTACTGAGAATGGGCGCGACCTGCCGCAGATAATCGATCTTCGGCTCAGCGACGAAACCGGTGACTGTGACCGGGACCTTGTGCGTCGTTGCGCCGATCGTAACCGTCACTTCGGCGGTTCCATCGCCCGCCGCCAGAAGTTGCCCGGTCGCGCTGACGGTGACGACCGACGGGTTTGACGATTGATATGTCGCCTTCCGCGTCACATCGGTTGCGCTCGACTGCGACGTGCCTGCTTCCAGCGAACTGACGAGAAGCTGCGCCCGCTCGAACTTCCCGGGGAGCACGACCTTGTCCGGCTGCACCTGGATCGTTTCGTCGGCGAGTGCAACTGCCGGAACCGTGAGAATGAGTGCCGCGAGCGACACACCGAAACAGAGCAGAGGCCGGCGGATGGATTCGTGACTCTTCACGAAGGTCTCCGGGGAATTGTCGCGGCGGGACGGAGTCGTACGATGCGGGTCGCGGAGGACTCTCGGGCAACCCCGGTCCGACCGGGATCGATCGAGTATTCGGGTTCGTTCGGCGGGCTCAATCGTGCTGATGGCGGTCACTATGCATCGACGGATCAGCGTTGATTATTGCGACATTCGTTACGTTGTGCCAACTAAAAGCCACGATTTCGGCTGTTTTCCATCGCAGTCGCTCCGGCAACTGAGGGGGTCGGTCGAAGCTTGTTAAGCCCACCGAGAGTTCGCGACCACCCACTCACAAATGCCTTCCTGTTGATCCGAGCGATTCGGTTGGTAGAATAAACCCGCTCAAAACACCTGCGACCCACCGCACAGGTGGCGCGTGTTCTCCCGAACCGCACCCTGTGTCACTGCCTGCCTGCGAACAGGAGAAGCGTCATGCTCGACCTGCTGCCCGGCTCCAGCGCCGATTGTGAGCGTGTTTCTCGGCGAAGCTTTCTGCAGATCGGCTCACTCGCCGGACTCGGACTTTCGTTGCCGCAGTTCCTGGCCGCCCGTTCCGCCCGCGCCGAAACGTCTGCTGCCGCGAAGCCGTCCGCGAGCGACGTCAACTGCATCATGATCTGGACGCATGGCGGAACGAGTCACCATGACACCCTGGATCCGAAGCCGAATGCCACTCTCGCGGTTCGCGGCGAATTTGGATTCATCGACACCGCGGTGCCGGGGGTGCAGTTCACCGACGTCTGCCCGCAGCTGGCGAAAGAGCTCAAACGCTTCGCGGTACTTCGCAGCTGGAACCCGCAGAACGGGAGCCACGGCCATGCTGATGCCTGGATGATGTCGGGTCGTCAGTTCAATCCGGCTGTCGAATACCCCTGTTACGGATCCGTCATCAGCCATCTCAAGGGATTCAAGTCGGCGATGCCGCCGTTCGTCCAGCTTGGGAATCAGCTCGATCGCCGGTTCGGCGGCGGAACGGCGGGAATTCTCGGGCTGGCGCACAATCCGTTCGAGATGCTCGCTGACCCGAGCGCAGCGAAGTTCACGGTCCGCGACATCACCCCCCCGACCGGTGTCGCAACCGAGCGAATCGATCGTCGCAAGAAGATGCTCGGCCGCATTGACGCGTTGCAGCGCCGCGCCGATCTGCAGCCGGCCGCATTCGATGCACTGGACGTGCATTTCAAAGCGGCGTTCAACATGGTGACCGCCCCGGAAACCAAGAAAGCATTCGCCATCGAGGAAGAATCGCAAAAGCTGCGCGATGCCTACGGGAAACATCGCTTCGGGCAGAGCTGTCTGCTCGCGCGGCGACTCGTTCAATCCGGCGTCCGCTTCGTGACGATCACCGATCCCGCCTGGGACACACACCAGGACAACTTCAATTCGATCAAGAAGTCGCGCATGCCGCCGGTGGATCAGGGACTTCCACAGCTCTTGATCGATCTCGAAGATCACGGGATGCTCGACAGCACGCTTGTCGTCTGGCTCACGGACTTCGGACGCACGCCGCAGGTCAATTCCGCAAGCGGCCGCGACCACTGGGCCTCCGCCGGTTTCATCGTCATGGCCGGAGCGGGAGTTCCCGGCGGATACGTGCTTGGCGCGACCGATGAAGAGGGAAGCCGTCCGACGCGCGACGAGTATCTCACCGACGACATTGCGGCCACCATTTACGCAAAGCTCGGTATTCCGCACGATCTCGCCGCCAGCGCACCGGATGGCCGGCCGATTCGCCTCAACGAGGGGCGCGTCATTCAGGAATGGATGTGAACGAGTTCGTGTGTCGTCGCTCGTATTTGAGCGCGAGTGCCCCGCGAATTCCTCGAACGGCTTCCGACGACAAGTTGTCGGCCTGAAGAAACGTAATTCTGCTCATGAAACTGCTGACTCCGACCGCTGCCCTGTTTATCGTTCTTGTTCACACGCAGTTGCTTTCCGCGCAGACGGGGTATCCGATGCTGATGGCGACGAAGCCGGTCGCCGCGGCAGTGGGTGGGACGTCTGAGCACACGGTATTCGCGCGCTATTCACTCGACGACGCCTACCAAGTGCTCGTCAGTGGCGAAGGAGTGACGGGCGAGATCATCCCCGAGGAGCAGAAACCCGAGGACGAGAAGGCCAAGGAAAAAGAGAAGGACGCAAAGGCCAAAGGCGAAAAGAAGCGAGGCCGCCGGGCGAACGCGGAAACTCTCAAAGTTCGCTTCACGGTCGCCTCCGATGCCAAGCCGGGCGTGCGGGATTACCGCATCGCGACGCCGCGCGGTGTGAGCACCGTCGGTCAGCTCGTCATCGGCCGGGATCCGGTCATTAACGAAGCGGATAAGAACAATACCGCCGCCGAAGCCCAGAGCATCACGCTTCCCGCAACCGTCTGCGGTGTGATTGAAGCGATCGAAGACGTCGACATTTACAAGTTCAAGGTCGAGGCGGGGAAGTCGTTCGCGTTTCACGTCCGCGGACTGAGGCTTTGCGATCGCATCCACGATCTGCAGGAACATCTCGATCCGATCATCACGCTCCGCAATGCCTCCGGCGCGACGCTCGCAACCGCCGACAACGAGTTCGCGGGGGATCCGTTTCTTTCGTATCGTTTCCACGAAGCGGGCGAATACCTGCTCGAAGTTCGCGACGTCCGCTACAAGGGGAACCAGTACCCCAACTACAGCGTCGAAATCAGCGATCGGCCGTTTGTGATTGTCGCATTTCCGCTTGCGGCAGCGCGAGGGGCTGATACCCGGCTGGAACAGATTGGCGCTCAGATGG
>JBFWWA010000333.1:0-5955 GCA_050246455.1 Planctomycetaceae bacterium | reverse complement strand
AGCGCCGCCAGCTCGGCGATGAAGAGAGCTTCGCCGATTCCGCCGCAGAGGCTGACGTCGGGGTTAATGATGTCGAAGGCGCGGCGATCGATCAGAGTCTTCGCGCTCCCGCGCGAATCCACAGCCTCTCCCCCCGCGAGCGACAACGGCAGCTTCTCACGCAGCACTTCGTAACCTGCGTAGTTGGGCGCCTGCGGCAACGGCTCTTCGAACGCCTCGAAGCCGAGTTTGTGCAGCTCCGTTCCCATCTGCAGTGCCGAGGCGAGCGTGTAGGCAGCGTTTGCATCGACCATAAGTCGAATATCGGGCCCGACCGCTTCGCGGACCGCCGCCGCGACTTTCGCTTCGCGTGCAACCGGGAATCGCCCGAGGCGCATCTTGAGCGCCTTGTAACCTTTCGCGACGAGTCCCTTTGCTTCGTTCACGTAATGATCTTCGGGTTTTATCCCCTCGAGATAGTTCATGGCGGACGCATAAGCCGGGACGCGATCGCGCAGCCTTCCGCCGAAGAGTTCCGCCACAGGCAGGTTGAGCGCCTTGCCGCGCAGATCGAGCAGCGCCATGTCGATCGCGCCGACAGCCAACCCGTTGCCGAAATTTGCTCCCCAGATCTCCCGCCACAGTTTTCGATGTTCGAGCGGACTCCGGCCGATGAGCGCAGGGCCAATCTGATCTTCGATCGTGCCGCGCGCCCCGGCGATCGGCGCGGTCTCTCCCCAGCCGACCAGCCCCGCGTCGGTCTCAATCTTCACGAAAAGCGCAGTCCGCGTCTTGTCGAGCGGAACCGAAACCGAGACGCCGAACGGCCTCTTTAACTTGTGTTCGACGAGGAATGTCTTGACCGCAGTGATCTTGAGCTTCGGCGCAGAAGCCGCTGCGTCGTCCGCCCTGAGGGAATGAGAGCCGTCCGACAAGGCGCCGGCTGCGAACGCCGCCCCCGCCTGCAGCAGCTGCCTGCGATTCGTTCTTGATGCGGACATCATCATGCTCCCGGTGCCGATTCAGTGAGACGCTTCGTGGTAATGTTCCGTGAGTGTGCGGCCGGTACCGCTCGAAAACAACCCCCGGCTCGGAATGACGAATGTCTCCTGGCGAATGTCCATTGGAGTTCCGGGCCTCGCCGGAGCGGGGGAGTCAGCAGGCCGCGCCGGAGCCAGTGGCGACCGGTACTCGCGAGACGATATGCTCGATGCATCGGACCGCATTCCATCGAGCCGCGCATGCCTGTCGCGAATCGCTTCCGCCATCAGACGTACACCGACGCAACACCTGCTGCGCCATTCGAGATGATCGTCGCAGGCGAACAGCCGGCCGCCGGGTCCGTGGAATTCAGGGCTCGAATGCGCGCTGCGGGCGATCAATTTCGTGCGTGCGGCATCGAGACGATCTACCTAGTCCATGGGACATTCGTCGGCGGGGACGCACTCGGACTCTGGACCGAGCTCGCGCGGTTCGTTCCCACCGCAGCGGAGGCTCTGGCTGAGTGGAGCAAACGGCGCATCGATGCCGCCTTCGGCGAGCGAGGCAACTACACCGCCGGTTACGCGGAACTCCTGGAGGAATCGATCAACCGGGACGGAGCGGCGCACATCGCCGTCAAACTGTTCCGGTGGACGAGCGAGAATCATCACATCGGCAGGGCGGATGCCGCCGTCCGTCTGCTCGATGAAATCCTTCGCGAGTCTCGTGCAATGCGGATTCTGCTCTGGGGGCACAGCCACGCCGGGAACGTTTTCGCACTCCTCACGAATCTGATTGCCGGAGACCCGGAAAGTGTGCGGGAATTCTTCGACGCAGCTCGTCCGTTCTATTGGCGCCTGTTCGGTCGCGGAGTCGATCTGCCGGTCTGGGAATCGATGCGCACCCTTCTCGAGCGCGACCCGCGCCCCCTCGCCGAGAGGAAAATCGACGTCGTTACCTTCGGCACGCCTATTCGATACGGCTGGGAAACGGAAGGCTATTCATCGCTGCTGCATATCGTGAATCACAAGCCGCGCGACGGCCGGCCCGTGCATGTCGCAGCGTTTCCGCCAACGGTCGCGACCATTCAGCACGCCGCCGACGGCGACTTTGTGCACCAGTTCGGCATTGCGGGAACGAATGTTGCGCCGGGAATTGTCGCGTGGCGGGCCTTTCGTGCCGATCGGGCGCTCAACCAATTGCTCCAGCCCGATCTCCGCGCACGCGATATTCAGAAGCGTTTGAAGCTCGGCATGCGCGTCCAGTCGGAGGGGAAGACGCTCCTTGTCGACTACGGCCCCGCCGCCGGCGGACCATCGCAACACCACGCCGGCCACGCGATCTACACCGACACCAGCCGGATGCTGTTCCACGCGGAACAGATCGCGAAGCATCTCGCATGAAACCCCTCTTCCCGTCGAGGGAGAGGGTGGCGACGTACGAGTGGCACCCCCTTCGCAGGATTCCTCAGGGATGCCACCCAACCGAATGCGTGTTCCACGCGAAGAGCACGCAAGCTACGCCGTGAGCGCGATGTCCCGTTTGATCAGGAACGCGGCTGCGCCGGTGGCGAGCAAGCTGAGCGGCATCGTCCATATCGTCGCCTGCAGTAACGCATGCGATGCAATCGGCTCGTCGCTGGCGGCATGCGACCACAACTGAAAGAAATTGGTGATCTCCGGAACCAGCGCCGGCCCGACCAGGAAGCCGACAATCCCGCAAACCGCAAGGACGATGGAGTACACCGGATGCCGGAACGCGCATGCCGACAGGACCGCAACGCTGTAGACCAGTAAGTGCAGCATGAGTGGAAACCACACTCCGTAGCCGTTGTAGATAGGAGCTCGTCGGGTTGTAGAATCCAGCAGCAGAAGTATCGGCAGGTCGAATACGAAGAGAAATGCTAAAAGCCCCGCCAGGAATTTCAGCCAGAACCAGTGCGCGGGCGAGATCGGCCGCGACCTCCAGAAGCTGTACAGCTTCGGGTCGAGCTCGTGCACGTAGCTTCCGTTTCCAATCACTAGTGCGAGCATGCAGCCGACGAAGGGGAAAAAGGAAATTGCCACCACCCTCGTTTCTCGCGGATCGAGAGCGATTGCGGATCCAAACAGCAGCAGGACCGCCACGATGCAGACCGGAATCGACTGACGCAACTGCAGCCAGACAAGCGCCCGCCAGGGCGAGACGTGCGGACGATCGAGCGTCACTGGTCCGAGGCGCTCAAACCTGGGAATGCGGCGGATCAGGTCGGTGAACGTCGGGAGCGCGGCGGCGACTGCCGCCAGCCGCTCATTCTCACGTCCATACCGGCGAATCATGACACAGGCCAGGATGATGTCGACGATGATCTGAACGACGATGATCCAGGGAATCAGATACTCGAATTCACTCCGCGCCAGAATCGGCTTTGACATCACCCCCATCGGACCGGGCAGGAGCAGGAATACCTGGTAGAGATGGAGTTGACCGAACTGGCGACGGTCCGACCCGTACATCGCCAGGGCTGCAACAGCAACGGTGACAAGCAATGCGACGAGGCCCGCGCGGAATTCTGATTTCACGTTCACCGCAATCGCCGTGATCCAGCCGTAAAGATTGACGAACCCCAAAGTCAGAATCGCGGTCGAGAACCACAGGATCATCACACGGTCTTTATGCCCGCCGTGGAAGCTGTCGTCGATCCTAATATTGGGTTTCCACATGAGCACAACGGTGCTCACGGCGGAAAACAGAATCAGCGGTGCAATGAGCAGGGCGAGACCCGCGAAGTATCGCGTCAGGCCGACCTTCCAGAGTGGTACCGGCTGCGAGCGAGTGAAGGAGATCGTCCGGCTCGATTGTTCCGCCGAACAGACTCCCATCGCGATATAGATTGTCGCGAAGATGCCGTAGAACAGCAGCAAGACTTGCGGCGTGAAATTGTCCCGAACGGAATAGAAGCTGGCCGCCATCACGCTGAACAGGATGACCGTCAGCGACAGGAGCTTCCATTGATGCTCCAGCCATTCCTTCCTCACAAGATTCAGCCAGATTTGCATGTTTGCACCCATTGCGCTCACTTGCGGGCTAACGGTACAACGCGACATCCCGTTGGATCAGAAACGCCGAAACGATTGCAGCCGCGATTCCGACCGGCATCGACAGCGCAACTCCCTTCACAAGCGATTCCAACCCCAACACGTTCGGTCGAGTTGCCAAACTCCAGAACGCGTAGAAGTCCGGAACGGAAGAATAAACCCACGGCACGAGGAAGAGCATGCTCGTCGCCAAGGCGGCGAGGAGCATCGAGTACACCACGTGACGGATGCTGCACGCCGCGAGCACCGCGAATGTAAACGTCACGAAATGCAGCATGAGCGGGAACCAGCTAGCGTATCCGCTGTATCCTGCTCCCGGCCTGGATTGATTCCGCAGCAGCAGAAAAATCGGCAGGTCGTAGACGATCAGCAAAGCAAAGAGCCCGGCCATGAACTTCAGCCAGAACCAGTTCGACGGCGAGATCGGCCGAGAACGCCAGAACGTGTACAGCTTCGGATCGAGCTCGTGAACATAACTTCCGACGCCGATCACGAGCGCCAGCAGACATCCGATAAACGGGTAAATACCGAAGACGTCCCACCGGTCCTTATGCTCAACGACAAAGCTGACGCCGATCAGCATCAGGACGGCGACAATGCAGACCGGGATCGACTGCCGCAGCTGCAGCCAGACGAGCGCTCGTTCCGGTGACGCGAGCGGCGGGCCGAGTGCGGCACGTGGCTCGTGCTGCCTGCGTAATCGGAACTCCGGTATCGGAGCCCACTTCACCAGTGACGCAATCCAATTCTCTTCGCGGCCGTACTGCCGCACGGCAATCGCCAGCAGCCCCGCCACGAGCAACAGATGACCCACAGCGGTCACTACGAACAGGTTCCAGTCGTACCGCACGATGACGCTGCCATTCGGCACGAATATGGGCCCGATGACCACGCTCATCAACCGGACGGCACTCACGTCTGGAAACTTCGGTGTTCCCCCGGGACCCACTTCTCCGTAAATTCCGGCCGCAAGCAGTCCCACTGTGATGAGCAGGCCCGCCATGCACGCCCGAAACTCCCAGCGGAGGTTCGCCGCGAAAGCCACAATCCAGGCGTAGACGTTGGCGTAGCAGGCAAGCGCGACCGCGATGTATTGAACCAGTTCCACGGCCGTGAGATCTCCGACGAATGAGTCGCGGAGTGATTCGTTGTGGATCCAGTTTTCGAGGAGTGTCAGTGACGCGACCGCCCCCATGAGGATCGGTGGTACGATCAGTGCGACCAATCCACTGACGATGCGGATGAGCGCAACCTTCCAGCGGGCAATCGGCAGCGAGCGTACAAATCCTACGGAGCGCGATGAATACTCGGCGGAGCAGACCGACATCGCGATGAACGTCGGCGCAAAGAGCCCGTAGCCGAGCAGCAGGATTTCGACATAGAACTTAAAGTCTCTGCTGTAATCCGGGTCAACCCGGATCGTCAAAAACGCGCCGATCAGAATGACGGTGAGCGCCAGAACGTTCCAGCGGTGCTCCTGCCATTCTTTCTTCGCAAGGATCAACCAGAACTTCATCGTTTTTCCCTGAAGCGACATTCACTCTGTTTTTGTTCGCGTCCGGTTCAGACGCGCGCAGCAACCGGCTCCGATTCCGGCATGTCGAACCGGATCTCGCGGCGACCCGCCACGAAGGCGTCGAAAATCTCGTCGAGGTTCAGATTCACGGTGCGGTGTGGAATCGATTCCCGTTCGAGAAGTTCCGCCGCCTCGACGGCCTCATCAACAGCGAGAATTGCCTCACCCGCCAGAATCCGGCCGTCGAGAATCCTGAGCCGCGAACCGACGCGCGAAAGGGCATCGGTGTTGATGATGATCCGCTTCACCTGCTCGCGAAGCTCCTCGGTGCGCGCCTGCCGGACTATCCGCCCTTCGTGCAGAATGGCGACGGCATCCGCCACAGGCTCGACCTCGTAGAGC
>JBFWWA010000332.1:0-5959 GCA_050246455.1 Planctomycetaceae bacterium | reverse complement strand
GTGGCGACGAGCGTCTTGCCTTCGCCCGTCACCATTTCCGCGATCATTCCCTTATGCAGGAAGAAACCGCCGACCATCTGCACGTCGTAGTGGCGCATCTTGAGGAAGCGGCGTCCCGCTTCGCGCACGGCGGCAAAGGCTTCCGGGAGCACGTCGTCGAGCGTTTCCCCCTCGGCAAGACGCGCGCGCAACTTCTGCGCCGTCTGCTGGAGTTCGTCATCGGAGAGCTTCTGCAGCTCGGGCTCGAGGCCGTTGATCCGCGCGAGCGGGGTCCCCGGCGGAACGACGTCGGCCCGGTTCCGATCGCGAACGAAGCCGAACCGTCGAATCTGCTTCTCGTTGGCGGCTCCGAACAGGCGGGTAATGATCCGCTCGATCGCTGCCGTAAACGAATTGAACCAGTCGGCAATATTATCCAGAAAGTCCATGCTCACACCCACTAGCTGTCACAATGGCAGGGCGGCGACGTCGCGCGACGCCCCTCGATCGCAGGATCGGCAGAAAACGAGAAGACCGTCTCCGGGGCAGAATGCTGCCGCAAGACGTAAGTGCCCACCGCTGCAAAGTTTATTTTCTGCGGCCAAACCGGTCAATCCCGCTGGTTTCAGGCCGCAGACCGAGTGGGGGCCCACACGTCGCAAAGCCTATGCCGAGCGGAGTCCGTGCCGATGGAAGACTCTCGAGGACCGGGAGTCGGCAAGAACGGAATTCTTCGCAACCGGTTCCCCTTTTGGACTTTGGCGGACAATGGCGGGCGACTAGAAATAGTCCATGGCCATGAAACAGGATGACTCGAAATATCAGGAAGGGGATCCGCCGGTACCTGAATCGGCGGCGGATGCCATCATCAGCTCCGACACGCGTCGCGAGCAGCGCATCCCCCCGGGACAGCAGCGGACCCGGAAATGGCCGGTGCTGCATTACGGCCAGGTGCCGGTCGTCTCACAAGACGAATGGCGGCTCGAGATCGGCGGTCTTGTCGAACGTCCGTTGTCATTGAGTTGGGAAGAGTTTCGCGCGCTTCCGCGCGTGAAAGTCTTCGCCGACTTCCATTGCGTCACCCGCTGGTCGAGGCTCGGAAACGTCTGGGAAGGAGTCTCCGTTCAGACGCTTCTTGAAATGGCCGGAGTCAAACCCGCGGCGCGTTTCGTGGTGGCCACCGGGTACGACGATGGCTGGACCACGAACCTTCCTCTCGCGGATTTTCGCGCTGAAGATGCTCTGTTCGCCGATACGCACGACGGCGAAGCGCTCGTTCCCGATCATGGCGGACCGGTTCGGCTGATCGTTCCCCTGCTCTACGCCTGGAAGAGCGCGAAATGGGTGCGCGCGATTGAACTCACGGCAGTCGACCGGCCGGGCCTCTGGGAAAAACTCGGCTACCACAACCACGGCGACCCATGGCGCGAAGAGCGCTACGGCTGGTGATTGCTGGCCGTTAGCGGGCGAGCGCGGCGCTCATTTGAGTGCCGAAGCAGTCGATTGCCGAATCAAACAGCCGTCGGCGAGAAGCCTGCCGAAGTTTTCGTAATGCTCACGAAAAGGTCGAAGCGGCTTTCGGATGCCACGGGGAGCAATCCCAGTTTGCTCTCGTCGAAGCTTTTGAGTGCGTCGCTTCGCGCGGCGATCTCCTGAAACTGGCTTTCAAGTTCCGAGTACGATGCCAGCACTGTTTCGATGGCGTGCTTCCGCGGATGGTCGCCGGCGACGCGCACCTGGCCGAAGTCGTCGAGCTGCAGATGGACTCCGCTCGAGACGTCAATGCCGTTCGCAGCCAGCAATTGCAGCAGCTGTTGCTGGAACGCTTCAATCTTCTCGTCGGTCTGCTTGCGCAGTTCGCCGATTGCTGCGGAAGACGGCCCGCTGTCGACAGGGGATGCGCTCCCCGTCGACTGCGATCCGGCGTCACCCTTCGCAGAATCATTTGAGGCAGCAGTCGCCTGCTGCATCGCGTTTTTTAACATCCCGGCGAACCCGGTCCCGACTGCGGCCGCTGCCGTTCCGGCAGACTTACCCAGCGAGACAACGGGCGCCAGCATTTCCAATGGCAGCAGGGACATGCGGAACTCCATTTCCGAATGACTGTTGCGGCGTTCAATTCCCGCCGACAAGCCGGCCCCCACGGCCTCCTGCCTCTCAGGAAAACACCCCCAGCTTTACCTAGTTTCGGCAAACGGAAGACTTTGACTTGATCGGATTTGGGAGTCGCCTCGGCACGGCTGCAGAAGGCCCGATGCGGAATTCCAGAAAAATGTGCTTGCAATCCCCGGCGGCCAGACTACTATAAAACCAAAACTAAGAAACCAAAGGTTGTGCTGATTCTTTGGCAGCCGACCCTTCCGCGAAAAGGAGTGAATCCGGATGGCACGCCCGAAAGCCCGGGAACTGACGGAACGCGAACTCGACGTCATGCACGTCTTCTGGACTCGCGGGGAATCGACGATCGCCGATGTTCGCGACGCCCTCGCCGCCGCAGGGCGCGATCTGGCCCACACCACCGTCGCCACACTGGTGCGAATTCTTTGCGAGAAGGGGTTCCTCGCTCAAACCAACGAAGAGCGTCCGTTCCAGTACAAGCCGCTCCGCTCTCACGATGAGGTCTCGAAAAGCCTCGTCGGAGAGCTGATCGAACGGGTGTTCCGCGGCTCGCGGGAGCAGTTGCTGGTGACATTGATTGAACAGAAGAAACTTTCCGCCGACGAGCGGGCCGCACTGGAAGAGATTCTCAAGGAGCAGCGCCGATGAACGACCTCGCATACTCCATCCTGTGGTGCATCGCTCAGATAACGCTCCTCGCACTTGTGGCTTCAGCGATCTACGCAATTGTCGGGCGAGTCGTTCCGCGCATTCGCGGCTCGGTCGCGCTTACCAGTCTGGTCTGCATCATTCCGTTGTCGGCTCTCGCTTTGAGCTCTTGGCCACGATGGTCGCTTCCCGAATTGCCGCGGTTGGAATTCTCAGTGACAGCGCCGGCAGCCAAAGACCTCCCCGTCGAGACGGCAGCGGTTCTGATCTCTGAACCGATCCGGATCGATGATCATGACACAAGCGCAGATGAATCGCGAAAGTTCACCTACCGAGATATTGAAGTCGGTTCCGCGACAATTCCTCAGAACAGAAGTGACAGCCACGCAACGTCGGCAGATCTCCCCCCTGCCCTTAAGTTCGTGGAAACCCAGGATCGCGCAGAGCGTTCCCATATCAATAATGTGACGGTTATCGACCAGCCAGCTCTCGAATCGCCGATTGCAACTGACGACGCCGCAACGGCGTCTCCGACTTCGGAATCGAACATTTCATCCGCCTGGCCGATCGCGATTCTGCTTCTATTCTCACTGAGCCTCGCGATTGGTCTCATTCGTCTGGGCGCGGGGGTGCGGTTCGTTCGAGCTCAACGGCGGAATGCGACGGTGGTTGAAGATCCGGAACTTCTCGAGCTGGTTGACATCCTCTGTTCCAATGTCGGTGGAACACGATGGGTTGATGTACGCGAATCAGCGCAGATTTCAACGGCGGCGACGATCGGCTGGCGACGTCCGATCATTCTACTTCCCGTCGAATGGCCAACCTGGAGCAGTGCAGAACGGCGCGCCGTGCTCGCTCACGAAATTGCGCACATCAAGAATCGCGACTTCATCGCGTGGCTTTGCGCGCAGCTCGGATTGTCGCTGCACTACTATCATCCCCTCGTCCACTGGCTCGTCTCACGTTTGCGGCTCGAGCAGGAACTGGCAGCCGACGCGCTCGCGGCGCCTCTGGCGGGTGGCCCGACCAGCTACCTGCAGACGCTCGCTGCGATGGCGCTGCGGCAGTCCGAACAGCCTCTCAGCTGGCCGGCCCGTGCATTTCTCCCGACGCGCGACACTCTCCTCCGGAGAATCGAAATGCTGAAGCGCCCGCAGACATTCTCGAAATCGCTGTTCTCTCGCCCGGTCCGTTATGCAGCAGTCGCTCTCATTATCGGCGCTGGAGCCGTTGCCGCAGGACTGCGCGCCGGTAACGATGCAACTGAAACTCCGCAGCGAAGCCAAACGATCATCCTGACGGGAACGGATCCTCAGAACATCCAGAACGTTCCACTCGACGGCTTCACTTCGCCTCGGATGTTCGCGTCTGAACCACAACTCGCGGAAAGCACGGCCGCAACCCCGCAAGCGGAACCACCGCTCCCTTCGGAAGCCCCTTCGTATCAACCCGAAAGCGATTCCGACAAAGAGTACGTTGCGAAGTCGAAAGAAAATCTCGTGAAGATTGCGGCGGCGATGCGGAAATACCGCGCGGTGTATCGCGCGTATCCATCCGCCGTCGCCATGGGTCCGAAAAAGCATCCTTACAGCTGGCGCGTTGCGCTGCTCCCGTTCTTCGACGGAAAAGAGGGGCTCGAACTGTCCGAACAGTACAACTTCGAAGAACCGTGGGACGGCCCGACCAACAAAAAGCTCCTTGGAAAAATGCCGGACGTCTACCGCAGCCCACTCGACAACGCAGATCGTCGAACAATGTCGGAAGATGCACGATTGGCAGCGTCCTACTACATGCTTCTGGGCCCGCTCTTCCAGAGCACAGCTTTGCCTGCGGATGAGGCGGGAATGCAGCTCCAGAATCTCCAGAAATGGTACTGGAATGGAACGGTGAATGACGCGTCCCGCGACAGAACGGCGGCGATGCGAGCCTGGTCGCCTCTCATCATCGAAGCGAAGCGTTCGACACCATGGACCAAGCCGAGCGACGTGCTCTTCGATCCCGAAGGACCAATCGAACAGCTGAACGGCTGGCATGCGGATGCGCTCCCTGTACTCGATGCTCAATTGAAGACCTCGTTCCTCGCGCGGAGCGAAGGAAGCGAGAAAACCGTCTCGGCATTGAGGCAACTCAGCAAATCAACGTATGCAGCGACGGCAGCAACCGCACCGACGATGGCTCCCACCGTGGTCGTCGCACGCGAAAAGGTCGGATTGGAACGGGCAGTCGCGGGGATGTCCGTAGTCTATTTCCAGGGAAAGGCGCGGAGAGTCGTTTCGGGCCTGGTCCTTGATGCCGGTGACGAGACTTTATTTGTCACCACAAGCCCCGCCACTCTTCATCCCGAGGGACTTCCGCCGGCAATTGACAGGTTAGAACTCGTCGCGGGCTGGCTCCGTGACGATAGGGTCGAGTTTGCGCACAGCCAGGACTCGACGAACGAGCTCTACATCGCCCGCGCCAAACAACGCCTCTCCGATTTCAAACTCGAACAAGTCGCCTCCGTCTCGGCCGGTGATCACCTCGACGCCGCTTACTTCGATAGTGAGAAGAAATTGACGATTCGGGGGAAGGCGGCCAAGGTCATCCAACCGGGCGGAACCGTTCTACAACTTGCCCTGAACCCTGAGACGATCCGCACCTACCGGGACGTTCAACAGATTGAAGGAAGGTACCCCGAAGGTACCGTGCTCCTCAAACAGGGAAAACTCGCGGGACTTGTCCTCGCGGGGGAACGCTTCGTCCGCAACGAAGACAACCATTCGTTCTTCGTTCCGGCGGAGCGAATCGTCGAACGGTACAAGGAAATTCGCGAGCGCGATGCTGTGACGCGAAACACGCAGCGGGCCGACAGGTCGGGTTCACTCGTCGGCAGCGAACAGGCCGACGACGATGCGGATCTCTCAACGACATTTCGCGGGCTCATTGTTCTGCAGGGAACACCGCCGAACCTGCCCCCTCTGATCAGAAAAGGCTCAAAGGGACGCATGGGCATGGAGTTTACGCAGGACATTCCTGACGAACGACTCCGCATCGGCATGCCGGTCGACATCGAAAATGCCGTGGTCCACGGCCTGGCGAATGTCTTCGTCTATTTGAAAGTTGCGCCGAACAATACCCCTGCACCGGTCGACCTCACTTCGCCCGAAACCGAGATCCTGGACGGAGTGTTCAAGCCCCATGCCCTTCTGCTGCGTACCGGTCAGCCGGTGCGGTT
>JBFWWA010000331.1:0-5987 GCA_050246455.1 Planctomycetaceae bacterium | reverse complement strand
CTGCGTCGGCTTGTACGGATACACGGCGCGGGTCTGCACGCGGTCGCGCGGCAGTTCGAGATAGACCGGCCGCTTGAACCGAACCGCCGCCTCGAAGCAGCGATCGATTTCGCGGAATGCCGTCAGCGGATCGTCGAGCAGCGCGGAGGCGACCGTAATTTTCTCGAAGACTTCGCGCTGCGTGTTGAAGTCGCGGACACGGTGATGCAGGAGCGGATCAGAGCGGCGTTCTTCCATTCCGGGTCCGCCGCTGATCACAATGACCGGAGATTTCTCGGCGTACGCGCCGGCAATGGAATTGCAGAGGCTTAAGCCTCCGACGCAGTACGTCACGCAAACGGCGCCGAGTCCATGCACGCGCGCGTAGCCGTCGGCGGCATAGCCGGCGCAATCTTCGCGCGTCGTTCCGATGACGCGAATGGGGCTTTCTTCGAGCATTCCGTAGAACTGGAGGACGAAGTCTCCCGGGATGCCGAAGACGTCGGTAATGCCGTAATCGGTCAGCCGATCGATGAGGTAGCTGCCGATTGTCTGCGAGTGGCCGTTGCTCTTCTCGCTGCGAGAACCCGCCTTACTGCGGGATCGGGGAACGCCATCCCGTTTTCCTCCGGTCGTACCTGCGGGCCGGGTCTTCTTGCCGCGAGATGTCTTGCGCGCCGCCATGAGACTTCCTTTTCGAGGCAGGTTGTGACCGGACAGATCGATCCGGATGCGAAGCGACCGCTCCCTGAGAATTGCCGCGGAAACGGCGCTCGTTTCGAAGGCAGAGAAAGCTGGAGACGAAGCGAACCGAAAGCGGCGGGGTCAGCCGACCGCCCAGGGAATTCTCCGTTCCGGAGGCCACGGAGTCAATGCGTGGCAGCGTGAAAGCGGCCGAGCGCGACTCGATCAGCGTGCAATGGCCGAGATGGAGATCGATGCGCCGCTGCGGAAGAGTGTTTCCGCAATGCTTGCGGCGAGTGCCATCGGCATGCCGGCGGCGTAGGCAACTTTCATCCATTGATTTAAGGACGCGTTGCAGTGCCCGTTCGCGGATTGGCCGCGCTTGAGAAGCGTGTACAGACCGTTGCGTGGAATCTGCGGGAACTTGTTGAGCGCGCTTTGAACCCAGCCGAACGGATTCTGCCTGAGCGAGAAGTGATGCTCCGTCACGCACTCGAATCCGCATTCCGTCATCAGCCGCTTCAGCGCGGTGCGCGGGAAGTGATAGAGATGCCTGGGAAGGTCGAGATGGAACCAGGCGGGGCCGGCCCATCGCGCCTGCGCGCTCGAGAAGTTCGGTACGGAAACGGCGAGCCGCGCGCCGCGCCGCATGATGCGGCGAATCTCGAGCAGGGTTTCGCGCGGATCGGGAAGATGTTCGAGGACATGCCATAGAATGACGGAATCGAAATACCGGCCGCGATAGCCCGCTTGAGCAAGCGACGGTGCGATGCGAATCTGCGCGCGTGTGTCAGCCCCGGCCGCGGCGTTTTCGCTGATTTCGAATCCGTGCGTATCGAAGCCCATATCCGCGAGCGTCTTGAGCAGGACGCCGCGTCCGCAGCCGATGTCGAGCACCCGGCTGCGCGCCGCGAGGCCGCGCGTCAGGGCGCGTGCCTGGCGCGCACCGACAATCCGAATCAGCGACTCGATGGCCGGCACGAACTTCGCGCCGGTGACGCCGTAGTATTCGGGAGGGTAGAAGTTCGCGATGGTTTGCGGGTCGGGAAGCGGATTGAGCCGTCCGAGGCCGCACACAGTGCAGGTGACGAGCTTGTAATCGAAATCGCGGAGCTGGAATCGAGGTTCCGCTTCACGGCCGCGGCAAACCGGGCAGGCGGCAATGCTGATCGGAAATCGCTCCTCCGGCGGCACCCAGTCGACGGCGCACTCCAGGCCGAAGGACGACGAAGGCTGAACTTTCCGAGCGCGCGAGAAATCGCGAATGATTCCTGCGGCATCGATTTGAATCGGACCCGTCGTTGCGCCGGCCGTGTTCTGCGCAGTGAATTGCGCATTCCCTTCGGCGGCGTCAACCTGGTCCAAGGATCCGGTCGGCATACACTCTCCCCGGGTGACGTCTCGAAACTTTAGGTCACGCCAGCGGAGAGACTTTGCGAATTGCGGGGATTCTGAGTGCGACTTCGTCCGGTTATGCTGGCTGGATCGATCGCGCCGTTGGGTGCCGTCAGTGACGCTCGAACTGGGGGTGCGGAGATGCGCGCGGCTCCGGCGATTGGGCGCCGGCTATCTGAGACCAGGACGGCTACCGCGTAGCTCGGCGGAGCACGTTACAGAAGTACTCGACGACTGCCTGGTGGTCGGCGTCGCGGGCGACTTCGATATTCGTCTGCCAGCGAGGAATTCCCCGACGATCAAAAACCGTCTCGCCCCGTGTGAGCGTTCCGTCGGTCTCGATGTCGAGTGCCATCAGGCGGCGGTCGAAGAGGTCCGGTCGGGCCACGGCGGCGAGCGCCGCGACTTCCTGCAGCGGCACCCCTTCCATTCCGAGATGTTCGTGATGCGCGCGGAACGCGTAGGGGAGGAGATCCTTGAGGAACCGGCCGAGCCGCGTCGATTCGGGAGTCTTCAGGCCGTCATACTGTTCGAATGTGAGCACGGCGCGCCGACTGACATCGAGAGGGACGAGTGTTTTGGTGGCATGCGATCGAAGGACGGTCCGCGCGGCAATCGGATCGGCATATATATTGAATTCGGCCGCAGCGGTAACATCGCCGCCGACCTCGATCGACCCGCCGAGGCAGACGAGTCCCTTGAGCAGGTTCAGGAAATCGGGGGCGCGTTCGCAGGCGCGTTCGACGTTCGTCAGCGGGCCGAGCGTCAGAAGAGTGATCTCGTTCGGCTCGGCTCGCACCATATCGACGAGGAGTTTTGCGGACTCCTTCTGATGGTGAAGCACGGCGACTTCAAACTGCGCTTCACCGAGCCCGCTTGGTCCGTTGAGCGCCGGTGTGCCGACAGGGGCGTCGCTGTTCGAGGGGAGCGCCCGGGAAAGATCGGATTCGAGTCCGCCGAATCTTGGCCATTTGGGCGGGTCGAGAATTTCGACGATTGCCTGGACGTTTCGCGAAGCATCGCGGGCTGAGACGCATCCGGCCGTCGCGGTGATGCCGACCAGGTCGATATCGGGATCGAAGAGTGCCGCAATGATCGCGAGGGCATCGCCGATTCCCGGGTCCGCGTCGATGATGAGCTTTTGCGGCACGGGCGCTCCTGGCTGCTGACTCCTGGCCGGCGCGAACGCTTCAATTCGCGTTCACGTCGGAAATTCTAAAGCCCGCTTTTTGAGGCGTCAATTGGGAGATATTTGCCGTCCGGCAATTTATTCTCTGCTGCCGAACCGATCTGTTGCGGGCTATACTGCTACGAACGCAACCCGTCCGTGGTCGTTGTTTCACGGCGTGAACATTGGCGTTCGCCCGAATCGGGATTCGCGTCCGCAAACGGCCACACGACAGTTTTTGAACGACCGGATTTATGAGCAATTCAATTCTGGAAGCGACTCGGATCGTTCTCGACGGCGCGGATCTCTCGGCCGATCAGATGTATGCCGCCGTTTCCCAGATCATGGATGGGGAAGCGGGCGAGATCGCCATCGCGTCGTTTCTGACGGCGCTGCGCGTTAAAGGCGAGGCAACGAGCGAACTTGTCGGCGCCGCACGCGTGATGCGGGAGCGGGCGACGAAGATTACGACCAGGAAGACCGGCTTGCTCGATACCTGCGGCACGGGGGGAGACGTGCTGCACACCTTCAATATCAGCACGGCCGCGGCGCTGGTCGCAGCGGCCTGCGGCGTACCTGTCGCCAAGCATGGCAACCGCAGCGCAACGAGCACCAGCGGATCTGCCGACGTGCTCGAGGCTCTTGGAGTTCGAATAGATCTGCCTCCGGAGCGCGTTGCGGAGTGCATCGACGAAGTCGGCATCGGATTCTGCTTTGCGCAACTTTTGCACGGCGCCATGAAGTACGCTGCTCCGGTCCGCAAGCAGCTCGGGTTCCGCACGATCTTCAACAATCTTGGTCCGCTCACAAATCCCGCCTCTGCGGAGTTTCAGCTCATCGGCGCCAGCCGCGTCTCGACGGCCGACAAGCTCGCCCGCGCGCTGGCGGAATTGGGAGTGGGGCGGGCACTTGTCGTTTGCGGCGCCGGGGAGCTCGACGAAGTGAGCCTCTGGGGTGAGACGGCAGTCTTTGAAGTGTCGTCTGACGGCGTCTCGCTCTGTGGCTGGTCGCATGAGACTTTCGAGCTTCCGTCGTGTCAGGTGGAAGATTTGCAGGTGGATTCGGTCGCCCAGAGCGCGAACATCATCCGTCGGATCCTCGAGGGAGAGAAGGGGCCCGCACGCAACGTCGTGCTCGCGAACACCGCGGCGGCGCTCTTCGC
This sequence comes from Planctomycetaceae bacterium, assembly GCA_050246455.1. GTDB lineage: Bacteria > Planctomycetota > Planctomycetia > Planctomycetales > Planctomycetaceae > CAZVJA01. The sequence continues at coordinate 1,599 of JBFWWA010000331.1, read as the reverse complement.
AGCGCGGCATGTGGTGAGCCCCGTCGAGGGAGTGGCGGCGGCGACGGCGGCGATCGACACCGGCAAGGCAGCCGAGCTGGTGGCGCAGCTTGTCCAGTGGACGAATTCCTGAAGGTCGCGGCGGTTGAAAACTACGGCCATGGATGGCGGAATATTCCCCGCAAATCTCGTGGCTTTTCCGGGTCGAGCTCGCGGTCCGGAGTCGGTGTTCTCACTCTTGAGAATCGCGGATTTCCGCAGGGGAAATAACGGATGATGATGTCGTTCACGGTCGCTTGCGTTGTCGGTCCGCGATCCTATAATCGTGATGGATTCCGGCGCTGCGTCCGTCGTCGACGGACGCGATGTCAACGCACTGCTCGCGGCAGAACTTGAGTCGGCATCGCGTCAGCGAACGAACCACACGAGGTTGTCATGGGAACTTGGCTGCGTAACGTCTGGGTCGCGGTCACCACCGTAATCTACGGGATGTGGGTGACGATCTGGACGATGAACAAGACATATCGTCGCCGGACCTTCACGGAAGTTTACGAGTATCCGGAAGTCCCCGTTCCCGTGAAGGCGCGCTATCGCGGCTTTCATCGATTCGACCTGACGACCTGCATCGCGTGCGAAAAATGTGCAGTGGCCTGCCCTGTCGACTGCATCTACATCGACAAGCAGAAAGCACCCGTCGGGAAGGGGTTCCGAGTCAACGGGTTCACAATTGACTATACGAAATGCATGTTCTGCGCCTTATGCGTCGAGCCCTGTCCCGTCGATTGTATTTTCATGGGGTCGAACTTCGATCTGAGCTGCTATAGCCGCGATGGTTGCATCGTCGACTATGCGAAGCTTCCATTGGAAGTGGCTTGGGGTCAGGCGACGCTCAACCCGACTGCGGTTGCGGAATCGAAGGTGCTCTACGAGCCGGTTTGGGTCCAGGGAGAGCCGAGCCCGTTCGAGTTTGCTGAAGATTCAAAATCGTAGTGAACCGGGTCGGTCAAGGATGCTCGATCTCCCGGAATGTGTGGTCGGAGGGTTGCCGGGCGCGTTCACCCGGGCCTTGGTACGCTGTAAAATCGAAGTATCGGAAAACGAGCGACCTCATCGAATGCATCGAAGGGCGAGGTAAGCCGCAATGAACGCATCCGAGATCAAAAAATACTTCACCGTCACGGAAGCGAACGCCATGCTTCCGCTGGTCCGGGCCATCGTCGACGACATCGTGCGGCTTGCCGCTGATGTTCACGAGCGCCAGGAACGGTTGAATAAGGTCCGCCGCCGTCACGGGAACCGCGGCCAGAGCGAAGACGACGTTTACAGTGAAGAGCTGGAACAGAGCGAACAGGATCTCGACAAGGACAAAGAGCGTCTCGTCACGTTCGTCGACGAGCTTGAAGGTCTCGGCGTCCAGCTCAAAGACCCGCTGATGGGTCTGGTCGATTTCCCGACACGGATCGAGGGTCGGGATGCCCTGCTCTGCTGGAAACATGGCGAGGGAGATATCGCCTTCTGGCATGAACTGAATGCCGGCTTCCAGGGACGGCAATCGCTCCTTGCGGGGTCGGCGCCACCGCCGGCAGTGAACATAGACAAAGAAGAAGGTGATGTCTGAGA
>JBFWWA010000330.1:0-6001 GCA_050246455.1 Planctomycetaceae bacterium | reverse complement strand
TGAAGCAATGCAAAGAGGGAATCCTGGAGAGATACCGTTTTATTCTGAGCATGCTCTTTCTGGAGTTCAGTGCCATTGAATCCTCGGGTTACGCAGAGAGTCGTGTGCGGGTCATCGTCGATGCCGATACGGCAAACGAGATCGACGATCTCTATGCCATCGTGCGGGTTCTGGTCGCGCCCAGGTTCCAGGTGGTGGGTTTGACCTCGGCCCACTACACGCGCTCGGCGAAACCGAACGAGACAGTTCATCGTAGCCAGGCGATCAACGAGCAAATCCTCGACGCGATGGGTCTACGTGAATCGATTCCACATCCTGTCGGGGCGGATCGTTCGATGGCCGACCCTGCGACGCCGGTTGATTCTCCGGCTGCGCGCCACATTATCGCCAAGGCGCATGCCGGAAGTCCCGACGATAAACTCGTCGTCGTTGCACTGGGAGCGTGCACGAATCTGGCGTCGGCACTATTGCTGGACCCAACAATCGAGCCGAAGGTCGTTTTCGCATTCATCGACGGCGACTACAAGGACCGCCGCTGGGGGCCGGGCATCTTCAACTGGAAGAACGACATCCATGCCGTCAAGGCGATCTTCGAGTCGGACGTGGAGTACTTCCACATGCCGGCTCCTTCGGTCAGCGTGAAGCTGGAACTGTCGAAACAGGAAGTGGACGAACACTTGAAGGGACGGGGAGGCGTGTGGGATCTGCTTGTCAATCGCTGGGAGACGTTTCCCCGGACGGCCAAAAGGGAGAAGAAGACGATGTGGGACATCGCTCTGATCGAGGCGATGCTGCGACCGGAACTCGCCACAGCGCAGGTCGTCGGCGCGCCGATCATCCACGATGCCGAAAGGGTTGAGCAGTTTCCGAACAACCCTCGACGGATCACGGTATTCGAGGCGATTGATGCGGAAGCCATGCGGCGCGATTTCTGGGAAGCGCTCGATGCTGCGATTGCCCAGGGTAAACCCGCTCCGTAAGTGCGGAAGGTGTCGACAGGGTTTTTCTTCCCCTCGCCGATCCGGCGGAGAGGCAGTGATTACAGGGGGACCTGTCGAGGCCATCTTGCTGCGACGGCTTTCGGCTCAGCAACAATGCCCGGGCGCGGGTCGCTTCAGATGAGCAGGTCGGGCTTGAAGATCATCACCAGTCCCAGTCCGAGAATCACCGATCCGCTCAGGAGCTTCAGCCAGCGCCCTTCGTGCTCCTGCAGCTTATGCCTGCCAAGTGTGGCCACCACCGTGAGGACGAGGATGCTGTCGTCGAGCATGTAGGCGACGTTGTAAAGTCCCAGGTACAGGTAGTTCTGCCAGGCCGGATAGCCCTGAAGCGTCAGGACCTCCGTGTAAAGCGCCGGCAACCCTGCTGTGCACAGCAGTTCGATGATGTTTACGAGAATCGCCAGGGTAACGGCTCCGACGATCGCACCGGAGATGTTCTCGGCATTTACGATCCTTCGAACGCGCGCGTAGATTCCGGGCTTCGCCGATTCCGGAATCGAAAATGTAATCCCCCTGTGGAATGCGAAGAAATCCTTGATGTGAACCGCGCCAACCCCGACCGCGATCAACCCCAGAAGAATCTGAGCCCAGCGCAGGTATCCGACCAGCAGAAAGACATTCAGCCACGCCGCCATGAAGGCGTAGTATGCCAGTCCGCTGACGATGACAAAGGTTCCCGCGACGGCGAAGATGCGCGCCCGACTGCGAATATTTACGAGCACCGAGAGCAGAAAAAGCAGCACCCACATTGCGCAGGGGTTGAAGCCGTCGACGAGTCCGATCAGGAACGTGAAGGCCGGCATCCCAAGCCGGTCTTTGTTCAGTCGGCCGAAGACCGGTACGTCAATTGTTCCGGAATTGGACTTCGGCGATGCGGAATCTTGAAACTCTTTGTTCGTGGCATTGTCCGATTCGGAAAACGGAATCGGCGCGCGATCTTCCGATATCGGCAGAGGTTCATCATCGGCTGAGCCCGTCTGAGGGGAATGATCATCGTTATCTCGGCGCGGAGTTCCCGAATCAGCATCGGGAAACGCTTCGGCTTTTGAATCGGCGCGCCGGGCATCGTCACGATGGCTGACGAAAACGATCTGTGGCCCGACCGCGTCTGCCGGAAACATCGATTGCGGCTCGTCATCCGATTCTCGCGAGGGACGGCTCGGGTGGGGATCGTGCTTCCGCTCGCAAGGCGTGGTCCATTGATCCAGTTCCGTCCGGATCTGGCTGCCGGTCACATCGTCGCCGTTCCATCCGACGACCAACTGGTTGCAGAAATGAATGACCGGAACGCTGACCGCCTGCTTCCGATAGCGCATTGCGAGTCGATCAATTCGTTCTCGGACGCTCGGGTTGTCCAAGACGTCGTGATATTCCACCGGCATGCCGGGATATCGGGATTTGATCGACGCCAGGAATCGCTTGGCGTCCGCGCATCGCATACAGCCGCTTCGGACATACACGTCCACTGTGACCAGAGAGTTCAGTCGTCGGATCGTCGATTCCGTCCCTTTCAGATTGATCAGAAGCGAATTGCAGCCGTAAACAACAGGAGTGTCAGCCGATTCGAGACCGAAGAACTTGAGGATTCGCCGATAGCGATCGACATGGGGACCGGGCTGATCGAGATTGAACGTCCGTCCCTGGATTCCGGGTCGCTTTGCGAATTGTTCAAATACCTTCCGGGCATCGGCACACTCGGCGGAGTCGTTTCGGACATAGAGTTCCAGCATCGCGCAGCGAACATTGCCATCGGGTTCCGCCGAAGGGTTCTGCGCAGCGCACGGCGAACCTTGCACGAATGCAGCGACAATAAAACTGGCCGCGAATTGAAGAATCCGGTTCATGCGGCACCCGCAGTTCATGCCAGTTTCTCAATGAGTCGCTGACGAAATTGCTTCCACGTTGCCGTTGAAGCGCTTGTCGGTCCTGCCAACGAAAAAAGCCCCGCGGGATCTCTCCCCGGGGCTGTCACAGCCATCGCTGCGAAATGCCGACGTCAGCACTTCGCGATGACCTCATCGTATTTCTCCCGAAGTGAAGGGTCAAGGAAGGGTGACAGTGTCGGCAATCGCGGTCGTTCGACTGGCGAAACGGCGCAAGCAACAGACATGATGCAACTCAGGAAGATTGCCAGAACCTGGCGCGCGCCGATTTCAAAAAATCCGCCGTCGAATTCCCGCATTCTTCGATCAACAACAGCGGAAATTTCGTAGTAAGTATAGGAGAGAGGACGGCAAGGAAGCTGGAAGACCGGCGAAGCCCCGCCAACTGAGCCGGTCGGCATCATCGGTCGGAAGGAGGGTAGCGGGTGGATGTCTGTCTGAGGGACAAGAGGCGGCCTCGCGACCGGGGGTGAGATTCCTGATACGGTCGAGCGGCAACAGAAAGGGATCGAAGAATCCCGCCGTCTCATCCTGCTGAAGGGGAACGACGACTCACACGCTCGCGAGGTCGAGGGGCTGGTTTCCGGCCCCTTTTTTATTGCGCCTCACATCGAACCGATCGACGTCGATGCTGACTGAACGGGAAGTACAGGCAATCGTCGACCGTGATCTCGATCGATCGCAAGGATGCGGGCTACGGGTGGTACATCGATGCCACTCTGCAGAGCGGCTCAGTGGGCCGGCTCGTTGATTCTGGAAAGCAGCGATTGAAGCGCACTGGCTTCCGCCGGCTTGATCAGATGGTGATCAAACCCCGCTTCCTGTGCATGCTGCTTGTCTTTTTCCTGCCCCCATCCGGTCAGTGCGACGAGCGTGATGTTCCGATACTCCGGGTCACTGCGGATTTTAGCCGCCACGGCATAACCATCCATGCCCGGCATTCCGATATCGAGAAAGACCGCGGACGGCCGATAGGTTTGCACCGCCTCCAGAGCCGATGGCCCGTCGTATGCGGTGCAGGTCTGCAATCCAATGGTCCGCAACAGCATGGCGAGGCTGTCTGCCGCGTCGCGGTTGTCGTCCACAATGAGAATGCGTCGGCCGTTTGTCGCCTGGCGCTGCAAAGAGAAGTGAGGTTTGACTTCCGATCTGGTCGATTCGTTCGGCGCGGGAATCGGCAAACGAATGGTGAACTCGCTCCCCTGGCCGTCGCTGCGCGCTTCAACCGTGCCGTCATGCAGCTGCACGAGGTTCTTGACAAGAGCCAGTCCGATCCCGAGGCCCCCCTGGGAACGTCCCAGAGCGCGGTCAATCTGCGTAAAAATATCGAATACCCGGGGGAGCATTTCCGCGGGAATTCCCATTCCGTTGTCGCGTACTGAAATGACGGCCTCGTCGCCTTCGCGGCCAGCCGTCAGCCAGATTCGCCCGCCGGCTTCGGTATACTTCGCCGCATTGCTCAGCAGGTTGGCCAATGCCTGCGTCATTCGCACGGGGTCGGCGCTCAGTACGACCGGTTGCGAAGGAAGTGTGATTTCGAGCTGGTGGCCGGCGGATTCAATCAAAGGGTTCGCGCTTTCGACGGCGCTGCGAACGATGGCGGCCAGTTCGATCGTCTCCTTGCGCAGTTCAATTTTTCCGCGAGTGATTCGCGAAACTTCCAGCAGGTCGTCCACAAGCCGAACCATGTGGTCAACCTGCCGTTCCATCATTTCGATGAGCTGCGGCTGAGTGGATGCATCTGCTCCGGCCAACCGCAGAATGTGCAGGCTGTTGCGAATGGGGGCCAGTGGGTTTCTGAGCTCATGCGCGAGCGTGGCGAGGAACTCGTCTTTGCGGCGGTCGGCTTCGCGCATCGCTTGTTCAGCAGAGCGGAGCCGTGTCGAGTCGTAGTAATAGCAGACGACCCCCTTTCTGCCGCCGGGCATTGCGATCTGGTGCAGCTCCCACTCATAACCTTCGACGGCGCTCGTATCGGCGCGGGGGTTGAGAAAGTCTTTCGAATAATAGGGAGCACCGGTCTCGAGCGTATGGCGGAACTGGTCGATCACCTGGCAGGCAACCGTCTCGGGCCAGATGATGCGAATGGCATCGTCGAATGATCGGCCGATCAGCGGGCGTACGTTGATGAACGCCCCCTCCTGGCTGCTCTTGTTGACATGCACGATTCGGAAATCCGCATCGACGATGTAGATTCCGAACGGAGAGCGCTCGACAAGTTCGGTCAGCGTGCGTTGATTCTCGAGCAGCGCCTGCTCGGCACGCTTGATCTTGCTGATGTCGAGCGCTACGGCGGTAGCGCCGATGATCCGTCCGTTCTCATCACGCAATGGCGCGGCGCTGACGCGCAGCCAAACATCCTCGCCGTTGTCGGTACGGTAGTGCGCTTCCAGGCCGGGGGTAACGAGTTCGCCGCGCAAAGCACGCTGGCCGGGCCAGTTTTCGGGCGGAATGGAGTTTCCCTGCTCATCCCAGACGCGCCATCGCGCCGTGCGCTCGGGAAGCGCGGAAGGAATGGCGGTGGGAACATACTGTTCCATCAACGGGTTCGTCAGGACCCAATGCCCCGAGGAATCCATGACCCCCACGCCGACCGGCAACTGCGCGACAATCTGCCGGATTCGCTGCTCGCTATCGTGCAGGACTTTGTCGACCTGCATCCGCTCCAGCAGGTCTGCGGCATGCTGGGCCAGCACATCGAGCATGCGCCAATCTCGCTCGCTTGCCTTTTGGGGATTGCGCGGGGTCTTCCAGTGCGTCGATATTGCTCCCAGCAATTGCCCGTCGCGCGCCACCAGAGGGGTGGCTTGCACCGCGCGGACGCCCGCCTGCAGATAGATTTCGCGGTCGCGGCCTTTGATGCGAGGATCGGCTTCCAGGTGCGCCACGTCGCACCGCTCTCCGGTTCTGAGCACGATCCCGCAGGCGCAGTTCGAGTCCGCCGTCACACGTTCCCAATAGGCCACCGCTTCCGGCGGGAATCCGCGACTGGCCGCAAGTCGCAGCTCTCCGCTGCCGTTGGTCGCGCCTCGCTCATTGTGGAACACCAGCAGACTCGCGAAATCCGAGTGCATGATTTCGACGGCGGAATCCATCAGGCGGTCAAAAAGTTCCTGC
>JBFWWA010000329.1:0-6004 GCA_050246455.1 Planctomycetaceae bacterium | reverse complement strand
CCGACTTCAAAGTAGACGTGCCCTTCTCCGCGGAACACCGATATCGCCGAGTACAGGAAAGCCGCTACTATTCCGGTCAGCAGGAGCAGATCCGTGGAATAAACTCCGCGCTTGAAACCCTCGCGCGCATTCTGGAGCAGCGGCTCTCCCAGCAGGAACAGCACTGGAATTGCAAAGAGCATACTGAGGTAGCGGAATAGTTCCGTGAGAACCACGGTCGTGCGGTCCGTGTCGACTGTGTAGAAGTCGTCGCTCCAGAGCGCCATGCTGAACACAAGAACGTTCATCGTGAAGAAGATGGAGAGCCCAAGCTTCGCGAGCATCCATCGGACCGCCCCTTCCTCACCTTTTTCCCGGGTGACCTGAGCGGCGATTCGGCAGCCGACGCAGCAGTATGACGGACCGGCCTGCGGTTCCGTGGCATTATCCGGCGTGTTCGTGCGCCGTCGCCAGGAACGGGGAAGCGGCAAGCCGCAGTAGTCACACATGCCGGCTTCGGCAATGGCTTTCATGGAGGAGAGACCATTTCAAGCTGAATCGTCGGCAGGAAGTACTTCACCATGTAGAAGACGGCGAATCCCCAGAAGAATAGCCACAACAGTCGCACGTACCACGGAATTCGACTCCCCGTGTAATAGTGATACTGATGCTCCTGCTGCGGCGTGTTCTGCTCGACCTGCGACATCTCGTCACCTCGACTATTGACTGCAACTCAATTCCCATTACGTCTGCGACGGCGCGGAATCGGTGGATCGTGGCGCGGCGTGTGAGTTTCCGTCCGCATGCTGACGATCCAGAATTCCTTCGATGGCGAGCATATGCCGTTTCGGTTCTTCCATGTTTCGGAACATGCCATGCGCCGCAGCCCACCCGAACAGGCACAAGAACCCGATGCTGGCCAGGAGATAATTCACCACCGGCGAGAGGGCGAACCAACCCTCCGCCTCGCCGCGGCTGAGAGAGAACAGTTCGATGAACTTCATGCCGAATCCGACCAGCGCAGGGGTCAGCAGCACGACCGCAAGCAGCAAGGTCGTGCGCGTCTGTCGGCGGCGCAGGTTCGGCTGTTCGCTGACCGATGTCATTGTTTTGTCTCCGAAACGATCTCCGGGAGCGGCGACGGCTCATAGCTTTCGTAGTACGGATACTGCTCCAGCCAGGAACCGAGCCATTGAACGTAGGTCAGCAGGCCGAGACCTCGCGCATTCGGTTTGTCGGACGTTCCCTCGAACAGCCAGGGGTATTCCGGCATCGGCGATCCGGGCGAAAGTTCGGTCGGCTTGAAGAAGTGAACCGCGTGCCAGTCGTTGGAACGGCGGCCCCCTTCACGGCTCAGGTCCGGCCCGACGCGCCGCGTTCCGAAAAGTACGGGCCGCTGCAGCTCGTTCTGATATTCCCAGGAACGCGAGACCGGGCCCCATCGATCTTCTTCGCGTGAGACAGGCCGGACGAACTGGCTGTGGCAATGCCAGCAGCCCTCGCCGACATAAATCTTGCGCCCGACGCGCAGTGCGTCCGCGCATTTCTGATTCCACCAGGCTTCTTTCTCGGCTTCGCTCCCCTGCGGTTCTTCACCGTAAGCCTTCTTGAAAGACTCGGGGTAGCGGCGTGCGAGATCCTCGAACTGAAAACGGAGATTGCCGTTCACCAGTTCTTCAGCGCTCTTCTCCGGGAGGTCCTTGTACATGAGCGCCGGAACCACCGCGTTCGATAAAAACGCGAGCGCGAAGAATAGAAGCCCCGCCACAAGCAGGACGCCCGATTTACTTTCAAACATACTGACATTCCTTCCGTCGAATCAGATCCGCGGAACCGTGGCTTGCCGCACCAGGAGTCTGCTCACGCGAATGCATTCTCCGCCCTTTTCGAGTTGGCAAGCTGCCACGTCTTGTAGATGTTGTAGGCAAAAACCAGCAGGCCGCAGAACATCGCGATTCCGGCCCAGATTCGTACGATCCAGAACGGATACGAATCTCGAAGCGATGCTTCCCACGGCTCGAGCGCCGCCCAGTGATAGCCTTGAAAGAGCCCTCCGAGGATCAGGTCCGACGCCATGACCAGAATTCCGCCGGCCGACAACCCGAAATGCCATTCGCAGAGCCTTCGGCTGTACCAATCGACTCCGAGAAGTCTCGGAATCAGGTACGTCATCATGCCCATGATCCACAAGCTGAAGACGCCGAACATCACCAGGTGGGCATGGCCGACGACCCAGTCGGTGAAGTGAATCAATGCTTGAAAGGTCAACGTCACCTGCAGCGAGCATTGCAGGCATGTCAGGAAGTAGAACACCATTCCGGTGTAGAACCAGCGAATCGGGAGATTCTGCGCCACGGCGTGGCCGGACCCTCTCAGCGTCGCAAAGAAGTTGATGATCACCGTCATCACGACGAATTCGACGGCGACGGTCGACACAACTGCGCCATACTGGAGGAACATCGGGATCGGCGTGTAGAGGAAGTGATGGATTCCCTGGAGCGGATAGAAGAATGCGAGTCCCCAGAATCCCACGAGCGACAGGCCGTGGCTCCAGATCGGCTTCTTGAGCAGAATGGGAACGAAGTAGTACATCAGTCCCCAGCCGAGCGGCGTGACGAACAGTCCGACCAGATCATGAATGAAGAGTCCGCCGACGGCTCCCGCGCTGGAACCGGAAACGAAATACTCCGGCACGAAGTTCCCCATCGCATACGTCAGAAACGTCCAGACGAACGCGGCCATGAAGTACCACAACGTCACATACAGCGGCCCGCGTGCGCGGCTGATTGGAGCCATGAAATTCACCGCGACCAGGAGCAGTCCCGCCAAAGCCAACGGATCGATCCAGACCGGCGTTTCACCCCATTCAAGACCCTGGGCCTCTCCTAAGAGAATCCCGACGGCAGTGGACAGCACCACCACCTGCCAGGCGATGAAGATGAAGTACGACAACGGGCGACTGAGCACCGGCCTCAGCGTCAGCCGGGGAACCGCCCAGTGCAGACAGCCCAGAAATCCGTTGGCGAGAAACCCGTACGCGACCGCATTCGTGTGAATCATCCGCCAGCGTCCGGGCGAGAAAAGTTCCACTCCGCTCAGCGGATTGTGGCTGATCAGCTGAAACGCCATCAGGAAGCCGCCGAGCATCGATACAAACAGGTAGCTCAATGCGGCAATGAAGAACCACATGACGAGACGTTCGTCGACCAGATTCTCATGACGGGGAATATCGGAAATGTCTGTCGAATCGTTCATTGTTGCTCCGTCGGCCGCTCATACGGGACGAATTGACCAAGAGGATAGACGAGCGCCATCGTCCAGCCGAAAACGAGATGCGTCGCTGCAGCAACCCAGGCCGGAAGCAGCGAGGAATCGACGATCCAGTTCCCGCCGAACAACATCGGTTGCAGCCAGGAAAGAATGCCGTAGAAGTTGATGAGCCACACGGCTATCGATAGGACGCTGGCGAAAACGAGTCGCACTGCTGTCGACGATCGGGGCGTAAACCGCGTCAGGGCAAGGTGGAAAAGAATTCCCAGAAGCATCCCCGTGAACAGATACAGACAGCACCCGATTGCCAGGATGACGCCGTCGTCGAGAGCGTAGATCTTTCCCGGTTGCGCGGAGAGCTGCAGGGCTTTCTCTCCCAGAGGGAACGTCAGATACACGCGAATGAGCTCGAGCGGATGCTTTCCCGCGATCGGCGCGCCGATGACATTGACCAACAGACTCGCTGCTGCGCCGAAGGCGCCGAGCATGAAGCCGGTCGTCGCGTAATAGGCGGTGTAATAACCGCTCGGCGAGAAACTTTCATTTCGCGTCGATTCATCCAGCAGCTCCGCTTCGAGCTCCCGCACACGCGAACGAAGCCGCTCAAGCTCGTCTCGCTTGGATACGATGTTCATTGATCGCCTCTCGTCACGACTGAATTCGCAGTCCGATCCCATCCCCCGGTTACGTTCCCTGCCGCAAAACTCACTCGCCGTCGCCGTCGCTGTGCGTCGCCTTGGCCGCGCCCGCTGGAGGCGGAGCGATTGCTGATGGAAGCGGCGCCACGAGGCCGGCCGGCGGAATGTCTCCGCTCCGCCGACGATTCGAAACGTGCAACACGTAAGATGCCAGGTTCCAGATCGTCTCCGGCTCCTGCGCCAGGGTCTGTCCGAAGCCGGGCATCGGCGTACCGTTGATTCCGGCGTAAATGCGGCGGTAGACATCGATGGGCTGACTTCCGCCATGAAGCATTCCGGAAGTCAGATCCGCGGCCTTGGTCGGAAAGCCCCATCCATCGATGCCGAGGTTCTCTTTCGACTGGCCGCGGCCATCCTCGCCGTGGCACTTGGAGCACCCTTTTTCCAGAAAAGCTTTCTTTCCGGACGCCACGTGCTCACTCGTGAAAATCGGCTGCGGGAGAGTCGGCTGAATGATGCTCACCTGCGCGGACCGCCATTTTTCGAGCACTTCATCGATGATTTCCGGAACGCGATCCGGCTCGATGGCCTCTTCAACTTCAGCCTCATAGGCCATGGCGAATTCGAGCTCGCCGCGATGCGTCAATGCGAGGACGTAATCGATGACGGCCTCAAAATCATCCTTGGGGAGAAGCGCAAAAGTCGGCATCGACGTTCCCGCGATTCCACGGCGCACGGTCTTCACCAGATCCTCACGGACCGGTTTGTTTCCGTATCCTGTCGTCGTGAACTTGAAGATTCCGAGACGGTAATCGCGAGGACGCGGATTCAGATGGACGGCGGCCGCACCGTTTCCATCCCCCGTCGTGCCGTGACATTGGGCGCACTGCTGCGCATAGACCGCTGCGCCGCGTTTCAGATGGGCGGACGAAACCTTGCTATTCCCCAGTAGCCTTGGATCAGCCGGAGTGCCGCACTTTTCTCGCAGCACTTCCGCGATCTGCGTCTGCAGATCGGGCTTGAGCGCCTTCACCTTCGCACTGGTCACGTACTCGAGCGGCTGAGTTCGATTGCAACCGGGAAGAAAAAAGGCGGTTGCGACGGCAATCCCAATCAATGCCTTCGTCTGCTTCACCACTGATCTCCCCCGGGCGAATGGCCGGTCCCGGTCGTCCGAGTTTTGTCGCCCGGAATTGGTCCTGGAAAACGAAAAAAGCCCCTTCCGACGGGGCGTTGAGACGCGCGGTCGGAAGAGGCTTTCGTTGCCGAATTAGTGCTCGCCAATCGTTAGCGAGCGATTGATTCAGGACTCTAATGTATCCCTGAGCGCGAGTCAATGCATTAGTTCCGAATTCCCAATGTCGAGAGTCCGTCCCCCAAACCGCAACGGAAGGACTCGTAGCGATTTCCGAATCCGGATGGGAAGAGTTGACTGCTTGCTACAATGCCGCAGAGTCCACAACGCGCTGCAATTCACGGCGCGGGACTTGTTGAAGTCTGATTCCTCGTCGATACGAACCCGTGCTCGACGCGTCGCAGACGCGTGAAACCTGCAAGCGCAGCTACTGGTGCCCAAGGGAGCGATCATGAGCAACCCGAGAATAGACGGCGAAACTCGAGCGAATTCTCTGGATGCAGCCTCGGGACTCGACAAGCCGACGCGACGCCGCTTTCCGGTCGGTTCGATCTCGAAGCTGTTCGATCCAAGATCGGTGGCGATCATCGGCGCCACCGAACGGGCCGGAAGTGTCGGACGGACACTCACTGCGAATCTTCTGGCCCGCTCGTTCCACGGCGCGGTGTACCCTGTCAACTCCAAGCGGTCCGAAGTACTCGGGGTTAAGGCCTATGCGCGCATTGAAGAGGTCCCGGAATGTCCGGATGTCGCGGTCATCGTGACGCCTGCCGCGACAGTTCCCCGAATCGTACAGCAATGCGCGGATCGAGGCGTGAGGGCCGCAATCGTCATCTCCGCGGGGTTTCGAGAACTCGGTCCGGAAGGTCGACAACTCGAGCAGGACATTTTTCAGATCGTGCAACAGAGCGGAATCCGGGTCATCGGCCCGAACTGTCTCGGTGTCATGAATCCCATCACCGGATTCAACGCAACGTTCGCC
>JBFWWA010000328.1:0-6010 GCA_050246455.1 Planctomycetaceae bacterium | reverse complement strand
TAAGCCGACCCCCATCATCGTAGCCGACATAGCCCGGAGGGGCGCCGATCAGCCGGGCGACCGAATGCCGCTCCAAGAACTCGCTCATGTCGATGCGGACCATGTTCCGTTCGTCATCGAACAGGAATTCCGCGAGCGCTTTGCAAAGTTCCGTTTTTCCGACTCCGGTCGGTCCGAGGAAAATGAACGAGCCGATGGGACGATTCCGATCCTGCAGGCCGGAGCGAGAGCGGCGGACGGCATTCGAGACCGCTTCGACCGCTTCGCTCTGGTCGATCATCCGTTCGTGGATCCGCTCTTCCATGTTGAGGAGCTTCTCGCGTTCACCCTGCAGCATGCGGGTGACCGGGATGCCGGTCCAGAGGCTGACGACGCGCGCGATGTCGTCTTCGTTGACGTCCTCACGGAGCAATCGTTCGCCGCTGGTGTTCGCCGCTTCCGCGGAACGCTTCTCGAGTTCCGCGAGCTTGTTTTCGGCGTCGCGCAACTGCTGCTGTGCTTCGTGAGCGCGGATGTAGTCGTCGTTGAGATTTGTCCGCTGCGCCTGTTTGAAGGCCTGATCCTGCACGGTGCGCAAACGATCGATTTCTTCCTTCAGCGGTTGCAGCTGCGCGAGCGATTCCTTCTCCGACTGCCAGCGCGCCTTGAGGGAGTTGACTTCTTCCTCGCGGTCGGCAATCTGGCGTTTGAGCTCTTCCAGCCTTTGGCGGCTGTCGCTGCTGGTTTCGCGGGCGAGCGCCTGCGATTCGATCTGCATGCGGGTCAGCTGGCGGGTCGCCTCGTCGATCTCCGCGGGCATGGAGTCGATTTCCATGCGGAGATGGCTCGCCGCTTCGTCGACGAGGTCGATCGCCTTGTCGGGGAGGAACCGGTCGTTGATGTAGCGATCGGAAAGCGTGGCGGCCGCGATGAGCGCATCGTCGGTGATGCGCACGCCATGATGCAGCTCGTAGCGTTCCTTGAGCCCGCGGAGAATCGAGATTGTGTCTTCAACGTTCGGCTCCTGCACCATCACGGGCTGGAAGCGCCGCTCGAGAGCGGGATCCTTCTCGATGTGCTTGCGGTACTCGTCGAGAGTTGTCGCGCCGACGCAGTGAAGCTCGCCACGCGCGAGGGCGGGCTTGAGCAGGTTCGAGGCGTCCATCGCCCCTTCGGCAGCGCCTGCGCCGACGACGGTATGCAGCTCGTCAATGAACAGAACGACTCGCCCCTGCGCTTCCTGCACTTCGCGGAGGACCGCTTTCAATCGGTCTTCGAACTCGCCGCGGTACTTTGCGCCGGCGACGAGCGCCCCCATATCGAGCGCGATGACTCGCTTATCTTTCAGGTTCTGCGGGACGTCGCCGAGGACGATGCGGTGCGCGAGCCCCTCGACGATCGCCGTCTTGCCGACTCCGGGTTCGCCGATGAGGACCGGATTGTTCTTGCGGCGGCGGGAGAGGACCTGGATGACGCGGCGGATTTCCGTATCGCGCCCGATGACAGGGTCGATCTTTCCCTGCCGCGCGAGCTCGACCAGATCATTCCCGTAGCGCTGGAGCGCCTGGTATTTCTCTTCCGGGTTCTGATCGCTCACCGTCTGGCTGCCGCGCACGGTCTTCAGTGCGCTCAGCACGTCGGCTTCTTCAACACCGTTGAGTTCAAGGAGCCGTTTCGCCTGGTCGTCGACCTGGGTGAGCGCGAGGAGCAGATGCTCGGTCGAGACGAACGAGTCCTTCATCTGGTCGGCGAGCTTCTGGCTTTTCTCCAGCACCTGCACGGTGGAGTTCGCGGCCGAGACCTGCACTCCGGCGCCGCTGACTTTCGGCAGCCGCTTGAGCTCGCCGTCGATCATCGTCGAGAGCTGCGTCACGTTCGCGCCGATTTTCTGCAGCAGCGGGCGAACAACCCCCTGCTCCTCTTCGAGGAGGGCGCGGAGCAGGTGCAGCGGCATCAGTTGCTGATGTCCGAAATCCTCCGCGGACTGCTGCGCCCGCTGAAGGGCTTCCTGGGCTTTAACGGTGAGCTTGTCGAAACGAAATGCCATCTGCGCACCTCAAGAAGAACTGCGGAGACAGGGAGGGGATGGAACAGAATTGGGGAGTGATTCAATAAGGAACCCAGGAATTCAGGAGTAAAGAAACCAGAGGAACAGGATGCGGGACGACAGCGAAATCGCGTCGCCGTCCAACTCGCTGCCTCCGCCTTCAACTTCCTGGCTTCCCGGGTTCCTTATTTCTATTTTTTGATGAAACCTTACTCGGTCCGTTCGAACTCGGCGTCGATGACGTTTTCGTCCTGCTTCGAGGCGCCGGCTGCTGCGCCGTCGCTTCCAGGCTGAGCACCGCTCTTGGCCGCGTTCTCGTACATGTGCTTCGAGAGAGCGTGCGTCGCCTGCTCGAGGTCTTTCGTCGCCGATTCGATCGCTGCAACGTCATCCCCCTTCAGTGCGTCGTTGACGCGGCTGATCGAGGATTCAATTGCCGATTTCGAAGCGGCATCGAGCTTGTCGGCATGCTCTTTCATCACCTTTTCGGTTTCGTACACAAGCCGCGAGCCGTTGTTGTGCGCCTCGGCGAGCTTGCGTTTCTTCTGGTCTTCGTCAGCGTGCGACTCGGCGTCTTTCCGCATCTTTTCGATTTCGGACTCGCTGAGACCGCTCGATTCCTCAATGCGGACCGACTGCGCCTTGCCAGTGCCGACGTCTTTCGCCGACACGCTCAAGATGCCGTTGACGTCGATATCGAAGGTGACTTCGATCTGCGGAACGCCGCGCGGCGCCGGCGGAATGCCGTCGAGGTTGAACTGCCCGAGGAGCCGGTTGTCGCCGGCCATCTTGCGTTCGCCCTGGAAGACGCGCACCGTGACCGCGGTCTGGTTGTCGGCCGCCGTCGAGAACGTTTCTTTCTTCTCGACCGGAATCGTGGTGTTCCGCTCGATGAGGACCGTCATGATGCCTCCCTCGGTTTCGATACCGAGCGAGAGCGGAGTGACGTCGAGCAGAACGACGTCCTTGACGTCGCCCGCGATAATGCCACCCTGAATGGCGGCGCCGACCGAAACGACCTCGTCCGGATTCACACCCTTGTGCGGCTCTTTGCCGAACATCTGGCGGACGAATTCCTGAACCTTCGGCACGCGGATCGAACCGCCGACGAGCACAACTTCGTCGATGTCTTTCGGCGAGAGCTTCGCGTCGCGGAGCGCACTTTCGACCGGCTTGCGGCAGCGCTCGACGAGCGGATCGATAAGCCGTTCGAACTCGGCACGCGTCACGTTCATCTGGAGGTGCTTCGCACCGCTGGCGTCCGCCGTGATGAACGGGAGGTTGATGTCGGTTGTCTGCGAGCTGGAGAGTTCCTTCTTCGCCTTTTCGGCCGCTTCGCGCAGACGCTGCAGCGCCATCGCATCCTTACGGAGGTCAATCCCCTGCTCCGCCTTGAACTTGTCGGCGATGTGGTTGATCAGCTTCTCGTCGAAGTCGTCACCACCGAGGTGGGTATCGCCGTTGGTTGAGAGAACTTCAAGCAGCTCGTCGCCGACTTCGAGAATCGACACGTCGAACGTTCCGCCGCCGAGGTCGAAGACGCAGATCTTCTCTTCCTTTTTCTTGTCCAGACCGTAGGCGAGTGCGGCCGCCGTCGGCTCGTTGATGATGCGCGAAACTTCGAGCCCCGCGATCACGCCGGCGTCTTTTGTCGCCTGCCGCTGCGCGTCGTTGAAGTAGGCCGGAACGGTGATGACCGCTTTGTTGACCTTGTGGCCGAGGTAGCTTTCCGCCGCTTCCTTGAGCTTGCGGAGGATCATCGCGGAGATTTCGGGCGGAGTGTATTCCTTACCGCCGGCCTTCACCTTCACGTAGTCGGCGGCCCCCCCCACGACGGCGTAGGGCACCATCTTCTCTTCGGTCTCGACTTCGTTGTGACGGCGGCCCATGAACCGCTTGATCGAGTAGACCGTGTTCCTCGGATTCGTGACCGCCTGGCGCTTCGCCGGCTCGCCGACGAGGATTTCCCCCTTGTCCGTGAAGGCGACGACGCTGGGAGTGATCCGATTCCCTTCGAGGTTGGCGATGACCTTGGACTCGCCCCCTTCCATCACGGAGACGACCGAGTTCGTCGTTCCAAGATCGATTCCAATGACCTTTTCACCTTGCACTGCCATTCCCGATTCTCCTGTCGCCTGAATGTGGCCGATCGCCCGCGCGGTTTCTCTTGCGGGCGGCTGCGAACGAATGTGTGTCTTGTTGTGAGTGACTCGCCGGCGACCGTGTGGCTTCAGGCTCAGTTGGATCGCGCGGACGAGAAGTTGCGAAAGAGTGAACGCAAAGGGCGTGCCAAGACTTCCCCTGATCCGCGACGAGCGATTAAGCATTGAAATTGTAAGGAGATGCGCGCAGGGGTCCTTCGCAGTCATCGGGAGAGAAATGTCATTTTGGCACCGACAGTCGGGCGTTCCCGTCGGTCGCCAGTTGCCAATTTGGCATCCATTGCCACTGAGTCTGTAAGCATCGACACCTCAATGCTTTAAGCCGCTGCAGCCAGCCCGGCCAGGATCCGGGAGATCGGTGAAGTTAAGCAGGATTTCGGGCTCGTTTTTGGACCTTCCCACTGATCGCAACTCGAATCAGGCCTGCGGCTTGACATCGTATTTCACGACCTGTATACCAAGTCATCCCGCTCGTTTTCTGCATGATTCTCGCAAACGGATTTGGGACGGCTCGGTCCGCGACAATGCGGGCCCGAATTGATGAGCCGACGCTGCCGGAATTCCGACACGCCGGCAAGTCGATTTTGCAGAACGCATTGGCAATCAAGGACTTGCTACGTTCGAAAGGCTCACATGGCCAAAAAGACGCCGTCCAGCAAGCGCGTTCGCAAACCGGTTCAACCCGTCCAAGCCAGCAAGCGATCTTCCGACAAGTCCAAACAGAAGCCGGCCGCAGCCAGCAAGGTGGTTGCGCGACGCATCCCGCCAGCCCCCCAGGCCCCCGCACGCCCCGCTGCAAAGCCGGCCGCGAAGGGGTCGCCGGTCGCGACCAAGGGGACGGCAGCCGTCACGAAGCCGGCACCTGCTCCCGTTGCCAAGCCCAAGCCGGCCGTGAAACCTTCGGTCCCGGTGGCGGCGACCCCGCCTGTCGCTCCACCTGCCGCTGCGGTCACGCCTCCGGCTGAAACGGCAGCCCCGAAAGCGCCCGCCGCTCGACCGGTTTCGGCACTCGAGCAATCGATTCGCCAACTGGATCGCGAGATCGTCAAGCTGATCAACAAGCGAGCGGAGGCGACGATCAAGTTCATTGAAAGCCAGCCACATCCGCAGACGGCGGTTTTCGATCCGCGCGCTGACGACGAACTGTGGCTCGAGCTCGAAACGGTCAATCCCGGTCCGCTGACTTCACAAGCGGTGCGCGGCGTCTTCCGGAATATTCTCAGTGCGTCGCGTCGAAAAGTCCGGACGCAGCGTGTCGCCTATCTCGGCCCTTCGTTCAGCTTCACCCACCTGGCGGCGATTGAACGGTTCGGCGAGTCGGCCGACCTGATCCCGGTAAGCACGATCGCCTCGGTCTTCGAGGAAGTGAACCGAGGCCACGCGAATTTCGGCCTCGTGCCGATCGAGAACAGCACCGACGGACGGATCGTCGACACGCTCGACATGTTCACGCGGCTGCCACTGCGGATCTGCGGCGAAGTGCAGATCAGCGTGCATCATAATCTGGTAGCGCGCTGCCCGCGGAGCGAAATCACGGAGGTTTACAGCAAGCCGCAGGCGCTTTCGCAGTGCCGAGAATGGCTGTCGCGCAACATGCCGCAGGCGCGACTGATTGAAGTGACGAGCACGTCGACGGCAGCCCAGCTGGCGCGCGACAAGCCGGGCGTGGGTGCCGTGGCGAGCCGACAGGCGGCTGTCGAATACGATCTGCAACTGATCGCCGAGAACATCGACGACAACAAGAACAACGTCACCCGCTTCGCGAACATCGGCGAAGAAACGACGCGACCGACCGGGAAAGATCGAACCGCGCTGCTTCTGC